>VGTI01000026.1 GCA_016874735.1 Deltaproteobacteria bacterium | reverse complement strand
TCTATCGTGAAGCAATATATCGAGGCGCAGAAAACACCACCCTGAACTCGCTAACACTGCGTGTCAGCTCGGGCGGGTGCCTTTTATCCCCGCCATGAATGGCAGGGTTTTACGGCACCAATGATAAATAACTTGCCGTATTTATTTAAAAAATAATTTAGTTTGTGCACCAGCTAAAGATTCTACCACTCGTTGCCGATGACTCGTCACTGCCAGGTCCGGCACCCGGCATTTCGACCCTGAGCTGCGCCCATGAGCTCTGGGATTCTTCAGTCTGCCGGGTAAGGAGTAAGGTGATGAGGACCAGACATCATTTAGCAATCGCAGCGCTACTCACGCAGGGAGCATGCGGCCAACTACAGTCGGCCGAAGATGCCCAAGCGCAACTCGAAGCCGCAATGTCCGACACAGAGCAAGCAGCAAACGAGCTTTACCTAGACGACTTGACAGAGGCCTCTGCAGAGGACGATGTCGCGGGGGACACCAGCGACAGCTCCGTCACCGAGGACGTCGAGAAAAGGCGCCTCAGTCAAATGTCCGAGACCTTATTCAACGAACTCGATGCCGATTCGTCCGGAACTCTCAGCAAGGCTGAGTTTGTGGCCGGACCTGTGAAGCGCGCCGAAGATAAAGGCATGACCGAAGAGAAGAGAACGAAGGTTGCGACGAAAATGGCCGCTGACTTTGATCAGTATGCCGGAGAAGACGGTGTGTTGTCACCAGACGAGCTCAAGACGCTACTCACTAACGTGGCTCCGCGCGTGGGTAAGCACCGCGCCAAACACCATCCGGGCAAGCAAAAAGACCGCGTCAATGAAAGCATGCAAAATTTAAAAAACAATTTTGACACCAACAAAGACGGCAAAATTGGCGCCGATGAAGCCATGAGCATGCGCACGCAACGCAAGAATAAGATCAGTGAAGTTAGAACGAACAAACTCCCACCGCTACCGCCACCTCCAGGTGGCCAAAACGGTGGTAGATAATTTTGGGGCTGACTACGGGGCGAATGAGGCTGAGCACAAAGCGCTCAGACTTCGCCTAGCAGGCTTACCGCAGGTTCTTTAAGTGGGCGACGGGATGCCAGAAGTCCCGTCGCACAAGTCAGTAGCGGTAAGACTAAAGTTGCAGCTACGATAGTTATGAAATCAGCTGCCCAAATTTGATCAAACAGCAATTTAGCTGTACCCCACGAGAGCCCGAGACTAGTAAGGCTGCCCAGTAACCCGGCTCCTAGCCCTAACAGGCCAAACTCTAGCATGAGACTCCAACGGAGATCTGCAAAACTTAGACCAATGGCCTTCAGCAGAGCCATATCGCGCTGCTTCTGACGAGCTCGATCCTGCGCCATTGCAAATATGACGCCCAGTCCCGCCATAATGGCCAATGCAGCCATGACATTGAGGGCATAGGACATCTGCGTGACTAACGCCAAAATTCTAGTCACAGTCGCCCCAATATCAATGACCGAAATATTAGGGAGCAATTTCACGATAGCTGACTGCATCGTCGTTTTATCAGGCGCTGACGTCACCGAAGCGATCAAAGTTTGCGGTGCATCGTCAAGAACGCCAGGTTGGAATTGGACGAAAAAATTAGGCTGAAAACTAGTCCACCGCACCTTGCGAAAGTTACGCACCTTACCATCAACCCGAACCCCTTGAACATCAAAGCTGAGCACATCACCCAAATGGATACCCACCCGCTTGGCAAACTGCTCCTCGACCGATACAAATGGCAGATCCGTCGGGGTATCCGCAGGAAAAGGCAGTCCCGCCGTAATTTCCTCAGATGGTGATAAGCTTGACCGGTAAGACAAATTGTAAAGGCGACTGCGTGCCCGTTCGGTCTCTTCACGCTCGCGGCTCGTGAAAACTTGCGTGCGCGTCGTTGAAACCTTTTGTTCCACCGGCTGCTGGCCGTTGATGAGCTCCAATCGAGCGCGGATAAGTGGCGATACTAGCCCTAACGCGCCTCCCTCACGCTGCACAATGTCCCGTAACGGCTGCAACTGCTCTGGCTGGATATCAAATAAAAATAGTGCCGGTAAAGTATCCCGACTTGGCCGCACAAGCTCACCCGCAATACCCGTGCGTAGCTGCGGAATCAGTATCAGTAACAAGGTCCCCAGCGCCAACGAGACAAACGACACCAACGTCGCCAGGCGGTGACGCGTCATACTGAGTACACCCAGGTCCCATGCCAGCCACCGCGACTGTGACAGCCGCGCTAGCAATACTAGTCCTAATTGCCCCAGACCAGATAAGATCAGCGCACTAGCTAAAAACCCTATCACAAAAAGAGAGCCTACTTTCGGGGAGTTGGCCTGTATGGTGGCCACCGCCCAAAATAACACCAGAGAAGGTAGCCACCACAGGGCACTGAGCCCGAAACGCCGCCCCCTACCCTCATTGCCCTCATAGGCAGCGTCCTGAAATAGCTGCGCCGGTTTAACGCGCCGCAACTGCACCAAGGTAGGTAGCGCGATCACAACGCTGCCGCCAATGGCCCAAACCGCAGCCAAAAGCCAACTCCGCGGATTAGCAATGAGCTGAAACCCACTGCTCGCCAGCTCCTGGGGCACCAAGCCCGCTAGCACACGCGGGAGTAAAGGAAGAAATATTTGCGCCGCAACCAGACTGATCACTGCTGCCAGTGTTGCCACGATAACGAGCTGCACAAGATACACCATTTGGGTGGCGCCGACGCCTAGCCCCATACTGAGCAGCACCGCCATGTCACGCCGCTTTTTGCTCAGGTAACTACGAAACAAATAAGCGCACGTCACACCGGCAAAAAACGTCGCCACCAATGCCGCCAGACCCAGATAATCATTAAGGTACTGGAGAAACCGCCCACTATCGCGGCTTGATTCGTAGTGCGTGTCGACCTTCACGTCGGCAGACATCACCCGCCTGAGATCGTTAGCAACGACGTTAAGATCAAGTTCCGGCGGTAGCTTAAGAATCCATACGTACCAAAGGCGACTACCCGTCGCCAGTAGCCCCGTCGATTCCATCATGGCGATATCGATATATGCCCGCGGCGCAATGCGGAATCCAAGCCCAGACAGTGTCGGATCCTGAGCCACACTATGTGTCACATGAAAAGTCTGACTACCAATCTTTAGCGTGTCACCGCGCTTGATATTAAGCTGCTGCAGGAGCTCTGGATACACCCAGGCCACTGGTCCGCTTAACGTAGCACCGTCACGCGAAGGATCTAAAGTTAATGAGCCGTAGAACGGAAACTTGCCATCAACAGCCCTAATATCCACAAGGCGGCTGTCGCCACTGGCAGTTGCGACCATAGACACCAACTGAATCTCACGTCGCACTTCGATGTGGCCGTGAGAGTTATCAGTCAGAAACTTGGACAAGGCACTGTCGTCACTGGGAGCGAGCTGGCGGAGGCTGTAAAGCTGAATATCCCCACCTAGGAGCGTCTGGGATCGCTGCTCAAGATAGCTTTGCATGGAATGCTTAAAGCTATCGAGCGCTAAAAACCCAATCAGCCCCAGACTTAAACTCAGCACAAAACTAACGAGAAAACCGCGACTACGCAGCAACTCTCTCCCGGCCAGCCATGCTACGGTGTTAGACATGCTCCAGTCGCCCCGCCTGTAGCATCAAACGCTGATCGCAGCGCCGTGCCAACTCCTCATTATGCGTCACCAAAATCAGAGTGATACCATGCGCCTTAGTTAATTCAAAAAGCAGCCCCATCACCTGATCGCCGGTGCGCACATCAAGGTTACCACTCGGCTCATCGGCCAGAATTCCTGCAGGTTTTGTGATCATGGCACGCGCAATGGCCACTCGTTGACACTCGCCACCGCTCAAGCGCGACGGCACGTGATCAATCCGGTGCTCAAGCCCCACATCGGCGAGGGCGCGCTGCGCGCTGACCGAGGCCTCATGTGCTGTCGCCCCCAGGATGCGTAGTGGTAGCGCTACGTTCTCTTCAGCAGTTAGGTGGGAAATCAAATGAAACTGCTGAAATACGATACCAAGATGCCGTGCACGAAACTGCCCGAGTTGCGATTCACTGAGCTCACCTAGGTCTTGATTCATCACGCGAATGCGCCCAGTGCTCGGGCGATCCAGCCCCGCCATAAGCGACATCAAAGTAGATTTACCACTACCTGACGGCCCAATGATGGCAATGCGGCTGCCTCGCTTTATACTGACATCGCAATCCTTTAGGATTTGCAAGGACTCGCCGTCCCGCGCACCAGGATAGGACTTGGCGACGTGGTCTAATGTGATAAAGGTCTCTGACATTACAGTTACGCCTTTGATTTCGCGGTGACCATCGGTTTGAGATAACGCCACACATTCTTGGCAATAATTTTATATCCGTCCTTATTAGGATGGATACCATCAGCGAGATTTAGCTCGGGCTCGGCTGCAACGCCCTCAAGAAAAAAGGGAATGAGCTCGAGTCCCTGACTCTTGGCCAGGCGTGGAAATACCGCGCGAAAATCTTCGGTAAATTGGGGACCATAGTTAGGTGGCATCCGCATCCCCGCAAGCAGCACACGTAGCTGATGCTCCTTAGCTAAGCGAATCACATTGAGGAGATTGGTCTCGGTAGCCTTGGGATCAAGCCCCCGTAAACCATCATTAGGGCCGAGCTCAAGCACCAGGATTGCCGGCTTTTTGAGCGATTTTAAGTGCCATTTGAGTCGCGACACGGCACTGGCTGAGGTCGATCCGCTGATCCCGGCATTAATCACGGTAACCTCAACTATCCCGTCGGCCTTGATCAGACCATCAAGCACCGCTGGCCAGGCCTCCTCCTTACTAAGACCGTAACCCTCAGTTAGGGAATCTCCGAGACACAGCACAGTCAGCGGGCTAGCCATAGCTAGCTCGGAACACAAAAATGCACAGGTCACACCGATCAAAGCCCAAAATAGCTGCTTCATGCTTCCTCCCAGCTTGACCTCGCCCGGTCTTCAAGTGGGAATGATAACGCGGCTCCCGTGAGGGATCGATGTGTATTTAGAAAAAAGCGCGACGGGTTTGGTAGCCCGCCCCGCGGTTAGTACAAACGCTCACGCTGGGCCGCCACTTCGGGCGACTCCAGATAGTCGTCGTAGGTCATGACCTTATCTAGAATACCTTTGGGCGTAATTTCCACGATCCGCGTCGCCACGGTGTTGACGAACTCACGGTCCTGAGAGGTAAACAGCACGGTGCCCTTGTAGTTGATCAGACCTTCGTTCAGAGCCGTGATCGACTCCAAGTCCAGGTGGTTAGTTGGTTCATCGAGGATGAGCACGTTATTACGCTGCATCATCATACGCGCCAACATACAGCGCACCTTTTCACCCCCCGACAACACAGGAGCCAGCTTGGTGGCTTCTTCACCACTAAAAAGCATCCGCCCGAGAAATCCACGCACAAATTCCTCGTCGCGCTCGGCGTCACTGCGGGCCCATTGCCGCAGCCAGTTGATCAGGGTCAAAGGTTCCTTGAAGTAGGTAGCATTGTCCTTGGGGAAGTATCCGCGTGAAGTAGTAATGCCCCAGCGCAGCTCACCGGCAGTCACTGGCTGCTCACCGACAAGCATCTGAAACAGGTGAGTTGCGTAAGCGCCGTCGCGCCCTACAAAAGCCACCTTCTCACCTTTGGTTATGGTGAGATCTAGGTGATTAAACATCGAGCGGCCGTCCAAGGCACCTGCGAGACCAGTCGTCTGGAGGAGGTCTTTGCCGGCCTCGCGCTCCTCGGTAAACACAATGTGAGGATATTTACGAGACGAAGGCTTGATTTCCTCGACGTTGAGCTTACCCAACATCTTTTTCCGCGAGGTTGCCTGACGCGATTTCGAAGCATTTGCGGAGAAGCGCTCGATGAAGCTCTTCAGCTCCTTGATCTTATCCTCGGCTTTTTTGTTCTTATCGTATTTTTGTTTCAGAGCGAGTTGACTTGCTTGGTACCAGAACGAGTAGTTGCCGGTGTAAAGCGTGATTTTGCTGAAGTCGATATCAGCGATATGCGTGCACACTTTATCCAGGAAGTGACGGTCATGCGATACGACAACGACCGTGTTCTTAAACTCACACAGGAACTCCTCGAGCCACATGATAGACGCTAGATCAAGGTTGTTCGTAGGTTCGTCAAGCAGCAAAATATCTGGACTACCCGATAAAGCCTGCGCCAACAGAACGCGCACTTTGAGACCAGCCTCGAGATCACGCATCTTCAGCTGATGCAACTCAGCTTTGACTCCAAGCGCCTCCAGCATCTCACCTGCCTGCGATTCGGCATCCCAGCCGTTCATCTCGGCAAAGCGCGTCTCAAGCTCGGATGCTCTGAGTCCGTCCTCCTCGCTAAAGTCGGCCTTGGCGTAAAGCTGCTCCTTCTCCTCCATGATGGCGTAGAGCGGCTTATTACCCATGAGAACAGTCTTCAATACGTCAATATCGTCAAACTCAAACTGGTTTTGTTTGAGTACAGCAATGCGCTCACCTGGCGTCACCAGAACGTCGCCGAAATCAGGCTTGATCTCGCCCGACAGAATTTTCACAAAGGTGGACTTACCGGTTCCGTTAGCACCGATCAAACCGTAGCAGTTACCGGGAAGGAATTTGATGGAAACGTCTTGAAACAGAACCCGCTGACCGTAGGCTAAAGTCACACTATTAGTACTGAGCATGAAAAAGAGCACCTTTCTAAAGTGGGTGCCCCAGCATACTCATTTTTTCATTAAAATCAAGTAATCCGCTCCTTTAAAACCGATAACATCATCAAAAATTGCTTTGGCTTCTGGTCCTAACTGAGCGACTATATAGCCTCAGGCAGAGCCCACCCCCTCAGGGTTACCGCTCTGCCTTTCTATCAGGTGCTGTCATCTTCGAGTGCTCCGACCGTCGCTCATGGTGGGCCGCGGACATGGGGGACTCACTTACTAGCGAGGCTACAACTATGCGTTTGACTTCCATCGTCAAGGGAATGGTCTTCGGTTCGGCACTGGCTCTCACCCTAGCTGCTACGGCTAAGGCTGAAAGCGTCGCTGCCCCAGGTAAAGTCTTTTACGTAAGTAACAATGGTGAACTGGTTAAGCGCGAGCTAACCCTAACGGTGCCGGCCCGCGGTCAGGGTGAGGTCACTTTGGCCAACGACAACTGGTCGGCATCCAGCAGTCGGTTCTTCACGGCCAAGTACCATGGCCGGACGGTATTCTACGTCGTATTCAATGACGTCGGTCCTAACCACAAGCAAATGCTGCTACGTGGTAGCTACCTGCGCGGCACCAACCTCGCTGCATACTGGGGTGATGTTTACTTCGGTCATTGCCCAGAGGGCCAAACCGTCGAGTCCTGCGCTAACACTCAGGATCACCAACAAGGACGCCAGCACTGGGACCACGTTGGTGGCTTCGCTTTCAAAGCGCCGGTAACTGGCGGGCAAGCTCCGGTTGAAGGCTCGCAGCAGAGCCAAGACGCAGCAGCCATCTTTGGCGAGTAAGTTGCGTTAAACTTTTAAGCAAAAGCGGGACGTCCCACAGGGTCGTCCCGCTGTTTTTTTGCACCAAATGACGCTCTAACTATTAGTCTATTGAGGTTTTGTAAATCTGCTCGAGGCGTTTAAAGTACCCTTGGAATACCGGCGCCGTCTCGCGGTAGAGGAAGTCAGGACGCGCCTCGGATACCCAGCGACCACCGATCACGTCGCCGTTTTTATTGAGTTCGAGCCAGTACTTGTAGAGGGCTCCCTGCTCAACGGCACCAATGGGATCAGTGCTCGGCTCCGTCTCCACCGTGTAGTAAACAGCCGTCTCGACAAGCAGTTCCTTGACCGTGCCTTCGGCCGCGCCGGGAGTCGCCGCAGCGACCTCTTCGACCACCCGGCTTTGGTAACTGTTAATGGGCTGATTCCACACTTCGCTGTCGCGGGTCCGGTCCATAACTAGGCCTAACCGCTTTTTACCGATCTCATTGGCAAGCGTCAGGTGCAACATTCCGGGATTGACGTCGCGACATTCTGGAGTTTCCTTGGCCGCATCGACCTCGGCCCTGGTGATCTCACCGGCAGCGAGTCGCTCCTCGAGCTTTTTGAACTCCTCGTTACAGCGCTCACCGGCAAACACCGTCTTCGTCGACCGATTGCCATTATATTGTTGATAGTAAATGAGTAGCGCTTTGATGTCAGAGGGGTAGAACACGACCGTGTTGTCGTTGGTCAAAGCTACTTCGACTGGTTTTTGAGGCTCAGCAAAGTTTTGCGACGCTGGCGCCCAACCGTGGCACAGCCCATACCATCCTGGGATCTCAAATCCCTCCTTGTAATCAGGCGATCCTGGCACGGTCTTCATAATCTCAGTGCGGGCTCGCTCCGAAGCTACCGTCGGAAAATCAAAGCGACCAAGGAGCACATCGTACTTCTCTGCCGGTGAAAGTACTTCGAGGCGTGCGTTCTTTGTAGTCTCAGGAATCAAATCGTAGCCATAATCAGAGGTGAGCCAACGTACACTGATACCACCCGTGTAGGTAGGCCAATAGGAGTCACTCCACCCTTTCATCTTGACTTCGCCAGACAGTGGCAATTTCCTGAACTTGGTAACAAGTTCGTTACCGGAAATGACTGTGGGATCGTTGTCACTGTTCCAAGCCTCGGCCAACTGAGATCCGGATTTCGGTCCACATGCTGGCATGATTGCTAACATAGCTATCAGTATTTTTTTCATCTAGGTAGTCCTTGCAACCTTCAGTCAAAATGTCAGTGACATTACTCAGCGGTGAACTTTGTGCTTTCCCGCCCGAGGAACGATTTTTTCGAAAAGCACCCCTTAGTTACGCTCAAACCATCGACAGGTTTATCCAGCGCTACAGCGCATGCCACAGCGACGAGATCTCCGCCGTTTGCTCCCCGCGCAGCTTCGGCACAGGTCGGCGCCCCTACTAAAGCACTACCCATATGGAGCCTCAGAACTTTCTCGTTAGCAGGTAAATCAATCGTTTCGATTCCGTCCATCTCGCCACGGAATGGGTTCACCATGACGTAACGGGAGTCGCCGAGAATTGCGGAAGCTCTCGTATCGCTCGATGCCTTGTCGCACGTGCTGCTGTCGCGGCCGCTTATCAAGACCCGCTCGCTACCGTAACCAAAACCGCGGTAAAGTGACCCTCGTTCCACCTGAGCTTCGATTTTGTTGCCGTCACGACATATTGCCACCTTGCGGTAACCTACCCGCATCGACAGGATAGTGTACCCGTTGATACTCGGTAGCGCTCCACGGTCCGCGGCACGGACTATAATAACGTCAGGATCGAAGTCGAGTATCACAGCACAGTCATCGCCACGTTTGATAAAAATCTCGGCAACGTCCGCACCGGCGGCACCAAACATCAAATCAGGTGCCGCATTCTCCAGAAAAACTCGTAGCGCCGTACGTTTTTCGTCGGCCAGAGTCTTCTCAAGCGCAGATCGCTCGTCTAAAGCCTTTTTCAGATCGTTGGCAGCACTTTCGCGCTCCGTCTTGGCGGTCTCCAAATTCTTCCTGAGTTCGGCCTCTTTAGCTGCCAAAGCCGTATTATCGGCTGATGCGGTTGCTAGAGCGGCACTGCGGGCGTCTAAGGCGGCAGTTAGTTTGGCGACCTCTTCGTCGTGATGCGTATAGCGGCGTCGCAGGTCAACAATCCGTGCATCAGCTGCCGCTACCTTAGCCGACTCAACCGCGACGGCATGGCTAAGGGCTGAGACTTCTGCGTCTTTTTTTGCCACGTCAGCTTTAAGGGTGACCGCTGCCTCATCGCGCTCAGCTATAGACTTCTTGCTGTCGGCTATATCCGCGGCAGCGGATTTAAGGATGAGGTCTTTGGATGCTAACTCGCCACGTAAATTATCGATCTCACGAGCCTGATTGCGCTCGCGTTCGGTGGTGATTTTGCCGCAGCTGACTGCCAATAATGTTACAGACACCAGCGCAAGATGTTGCGATTTCATCGATATTATCCCCAGCCAATCGAGTTAAAGGCTATGACAAGCGGGGGCAATATCTATAAAAATGGTTTAGTTTGTCAACAAACTAAACCATTTCAATTTAATAATATAAAATATTTAATACAATCAATCTCTTGCAACCTTGCTGGGCGCTTTCATACGTTTTTCAAGCTCCTGCTGCAGCTGCAGATCTCCGGTCAAAATACCATCAGCAACAACGACGTGGTGAGACGGGCTGTCGTCAGCATCATCCATCACGAAGTTGTACACCTGCTGCTCCGGGTCCACTGGTAGGCGGCGTAAATCGGTCAGGCGATGGAATTTCTTATCTGCACCGAGAACCTCTTCACCGAGTTTAAGGTCCATAGCTGCTTTGACCCCACTGAGAGTCAGCATCGGGTGCTTGGTGGTCACGTGGACCACCTTAGCGTCATAACCTAACTCAATCATGGGTTCTTTTTCAGGACCTTTAACCATGCCCTTGAGCTTAGCAGGGCGTCCAGTCAATGGATTATGGATGAGGTCTCCGGCCTGCAACTCATCAATGCGCCTAGACGATCCATCGGCTAACAAAATCTGCGTCTCGGGAGTGAAACACCCCATGTTGCGGAAATGCGTGGTACCGCACCAGCACCCACGACACCCCCAGTAGTATCCCTGACACTTGTTGTAATTTGGACCAGTAGAAGTCCACAGGACCGAATATCCGGCGGCAGTTGTGTAACACTGATTGATGTAGCGATAAGTCTGGTCACCATGCTCGTAACAAACCGATCGGTCGATATTGACACGTTCTATGTTATCGCAGTCCTGCCAGGTACCAGGTTGCAGGGCTGGTCCAGTCACACGGCCATAAATCGTTGCCTGGCCATAATTAACCCCAGGTGCAAATTGCCCCGCCCATTGTCCACTCCCCGCTGCCCAGGTGTTGGTCCAGGTGCCAGAGGGGTGCCAGCCTGCGTTATCTACAACCGCTAAGCCATCAGCGGTCGTATTAATCGGTAGGTTCAACTGTGGAGCACCTTTAACCGCACCAGTTGTGGTGAGGCCTATGGTAAGGATCTGCGTCGAGCTCATCCGGTCGTCAGTCCGATTGAAGACACAGCGTGGTGGATTGTACGCGGGAATCTGCACTACACCCTGATGGTTCCCGCCCGGGCCGGTAGCGTTCACCAGGATGGTGATGAATCCCTGGTTTGGATCTCCTGACCGCGTGTCGGGATTTTGAAATGCGAACGAGCAAGATCCAAGGGAAAAACCGCCATTCGCTGAATTGCGGATACTATTAGCTTCAGGAGGCATCGGCAGACTGCAGGATGCGTTTTCATTACCCAGCGGATATGCGACAAAACTAGTCATGAGGCCAAAGCCTTGGAAGCTAATGGTGGCCTTTTGCCCCCAACCTATGACCGCAGTCTGCCCCGCACTTTTGACCTCCGGAGGCGGAGGCAGAGGTACGGTTAGCTCAGCTTGGATCGAATCTTGGTAGATATTTTGTTTACTATCGGAAGTGTATCCAAGAGAGGCTACCTGTATTTTGGCAATTTTATTGCCGTCAGGGGTGATATTCGTCAGGCTGATCTTACTGTCGGCATGCTGATTAGCCGTAGCCTGGAGTGCCCCACCTGACTGAAACACTGCGTCAAGCGCACTGTCGCTCACCCTTCCGCTATTTAAGCCTTGGACAGCTATGACGCCCTGCCCATTAGTGCTCCAGCGTGCACCTGCACCAGGACCGGACTTTTTCACCGATGCTAGGCGTACGTTGCCTGGAGAACTACCGTAGACGTAGGGATCGGGATAAACACTTGGAAGGTAGTCAGGATTGCTGGCTACCTGCTGTGCGAGAGGTATATCACTCGGAAATCGCATCAGTGCCGCAAGTGCTGCGACGTTGGTGTTATTTGCCGCCTGCGAATCGTCTCGCGCCCCCTGAATCTGTGCCTGCCGTATACTGCGCTCGTCATTGGTTGCCATATATGCGGCCACACCGCCTGCCACCGCAACGAGGGCAAGCGAGAACATGACTTGTCCACTGCCTCGTTCGTTACGACCAAGTCCTGGCCAACGCGTGTTTTTCATCGCCCGCCCTCCTCGGAATGACCTTATTTAGGTGGTCGGTATTCGACTGAATTTTCTTTAGATTTTTTTATAAACATCAAAAACCAATAGAGTAATTAGCCACATAAAAACACGTCTTGCGACACCTATTTGGGCTGCTTAGGTTGAAGTCGGTAATATTTCTCACCTGGGAGCTGCACACCCTCCATCCCTTCGGGCGGTGTTGGTGGCTCTTGCCCTGGTGGCGGAATACTCTCCGGACAAACCGCAGGCTTGTCCTCCATCGATAGCACCAGGGTGAGATCGTTATCCGAAGCCTGCACGGGTAGTGATGTTATCTTTTGGTTGAGTTCCTTGACGCGACTCACGATGGCTTTGGCACCACTGCCCTCCCCCAAGTCACCCACCAAGACGGCTTCTGCTTTATCGTAAGCTTCATCAGCCATTTTGGTGGCAAATTGGACCTGGGCAGAATCCGGTGACAACAGGACATGCTGGAAGAAATACGTACGCAGCGGTGGGCGGTAAACTGGTGGTTTTTCGCCAAGGGGATAGGATTGCGAGGCTGCGTACTGTTTATAGGCGACGTTAAAGTCTTCGATATTTTTACCACCGCACGAGTTACTACCCAAATCGCTACAAAGAAAGAGGCCAAGACTTCGCGTTTGTTTAGCCGGTGGAAAGGTAAAGGTGTGGTCGAATCCACTTGCCAACTGATCAAACGAGATCACTTTTGTGACTGGAGTAAAATCACTGTCGTTCGGGTTCACTGACTCAATCGATAAGAGTATTTTAGCGCCTTTATTAGCCGCCAACTCACCGCGGATAAGATCCAAATCCCCCCAATCACAGGTCTTCTTAATCTGAACATGAAACGATAGATGGGCACCTTTGTCATCAATCTTCAGTGGTGCTTTTACAAATCCGGCAGCATGGAGATTACGATCACGCTGAATCGCAGCCTCGGTCGAAGGGCCCGTTACGGGTACTACATCCGGCCCTTTACCGCCTTTCTTGGAACCACCTGCCGCCACCACTTTCTCGGTGGCTTGACCTTCTTTAAGTTTGGCGGTCCTTTGCTTACGCTTGGCAAAAAACACTACTGCTACAAGGATCAGCACGGCAAGCAGTGCGTATTGAATCCGTTTGTCATTCATGCGTAGCTCCTAAGTCACTAAGGTGGGAGTCCACCTGTTATAAATGGTCACGAATAATTTGCATCCCAGGTGTCGCCATGGTTGGCAATGTCAGACTATGTCTGATCATTTTTGGTGATTCTCTCGTCTGTAAATAAAAATATGTTAGGTTTATAGCGATTTCCGTCAAGTTGGGACGCCGAAAGCAAGCCATCGCGCCCACGGCATTCTTGGTGACACCACCCGAACCGCCGGCAGCTTTGAGAGGGTAGCGGCGCACGGGATCCCCAGGCCTCGCCATGTCAAGCACTGGCATCCTGCCCTTGGGACAGGCTGCCACCGTCAAGCACTGGCCCGGTGCCACCGCTAGCAGATCGACTGTGCTGAGAGTCGGCGGACTAGCAATACAACTTGTCGTGTAGGTGATAACGCCGTCTTTGGTTGGAATTTTGCACGTAAGGCCGTTGCAGACCACGCTACCTAGCTGGGTGTAATCAAGCTTATCGACATCGCGCGTAAACATCGCAATCGCCTGGGCCATCTCTTGCTTGGCCCCGCGGCGCGCCTCTTCACTAGCCGCACTAGCAGACACGGCCTGAGTGACGCGGGAGAGTGCCGCAGCTACGATGCCAAGTATCGCCAGTGCCATAACGATCTCGACAATAGACAGACCACATTGGTCATGAGCCAAGACACGCGTGCGTGCGACATTGCGCATGTCTTTAGTTGAAGCTGGGTGCATAAAAAGACCCATTAGTACTCTTAAACAGGATTGGTTTGCCGCGACTCTGCCAATAAAGCGAGTACTGAATTTCTAAACTAGAGCTACCCGATTTTTCGAGGCCTGCATGGAACCCATTTTTATAGGCGCAGCAGAAAGGACTGGGCACTGCGCCAGCGGGACACAGTGCAGAGGGCACACTGCCAAGTGGTAGCCCGTTATCTAGGGAAATGACCCTGGCCCGAACCTCTGCCATCGCCTTCGGAGCACCATTAAAGGAATTTGCTGCAAACGAATTATTGTTTATGCCGCTAAATTCGACACAGAAGTAATAGTCGTCCTTGCTAGGCGGTGAACGAAAACCGTTCCGGCACCGTTGTATTGCTGCTACATGCCGCGCCGGCGCACCTGCTGGCCAAGGACTGATTGCATTACTGGTCTTGAACTTAGCTCCGTCGCCACCTATATCACGCCCAGAAATCACCAGTGGTGCCCCAGCACAGGTCCCTGTGGTCGGGTTGAGCAGCCGGTGGAGCTCGTCTACCAGAGCGGCCTTGAATGCACTGTCGATATCCTTGTAGGTCGAGCTCGTCTCGACAATGCGTCGCACAGTCATCGAGTTATTAACGACCGCAAAGATGACATAAGCAAAGATACCGAGAAACGCCACCATGACGATGGCACCGACAAGCGTGAACCCGGCATCAGGACGCCCCACGCGCAGACACGTGTCGCGCATTTGGTCGCTAGCTTTACCGCTCAGTCTCGTTGTCATGGAACACACCCGTCCTCTTGGATCCATTCAGCACCCAACCCTAGCGTACACGGCCCATCCGGTTGGCGATCGCACTATCAAGGCGCGCGCGGACGATACGGTACTGGGTTTCGAGCTTGGTGAAGTCCGGCGTGTCCTCCGCCGTGAACGACGGCCCGTCCTCGCTCACATCGAAGTAGCGCTGACCGCCGCGACTCGTCCCTTGGTTGGCAAAAACCACCCATTTACTGCCTTTTGCGGCCAGAAGCGGCGTCTTACATTGCTGCGTGCCAATGTCTCGCGCCGCCGCTATCCGCAGCAGTAAATTGCTTCCGGGGCGTCCTTTAATCGTCTTGATGACACGTATCCCAGCACACTGGCCCAGGCTGCACTTGCGACTGGGGACAACCACCTCGCCAAATACGACGGTGTCAAAAACACGCAAGCTCTCCTCAGGTGAGAGCGCATGATCTGGGTAATCCCCTGCAATAGGCAGGGAACTGACTGGACAATCCGCATGATTGCCCCAAGTCATAGTCGCAAGGGAGACGGCACCAGCCGCGGCCACGGACAGAATGATGAGTAGTTTACGCATACCCTCATTTTAGCATGGTGCCGTGGGCGGATGCAGCTACCAGGCAATATCGTCACCGTGAAAATCGATAAACCGACCGCTGTCTATAGGCTTCATCTGCTCTATCACGCGGAAGAGACCCGTCGTCGACTCCTCGACAGTGGTAGGTGCCATCTCGCCTCCCATATCAGTCTTAACCCACCCTGGATGTAAGGTGACCGCAGTAATGTCTGGAAAATCGACCGCAAACGAGCGCACAAACATATTTAGGGCTACCTTGGACATCCGGTAAGCGTAGTAGCTACCACCAGTGTTGTCGGTGAGCGAGCCCATCTTGCTACTTATGACAACCAAAAGAGGTGCGGCCGCAGCTTGCAGGTTGTGCAGCAGTGCTTGCGTGACTTTGACGGGACCCAACGTATTGATACCGAATGATTTGATCAAAGCGGCTTCACTGAGATCAGCAAAACCTCCAGATGGCGTGGCCAAATATCCAGCGTTGTTGATGAGCACATCAATAGCCTGGCCCTTCAGGCTATCAGCAAACGAACTGATACTACGGTCGTCTGTAACGTCGAGGGCCAAGATACGGCAGCGACCTGGGTAGGTGTGCTCAAATTCCCAGAGGTCACGAGCACCGTCTGGATTGCGCGCTGTCGCAATCACCGTGTGTCCGTGCGCCAGAAATTTACTGACTAAACCAAGGCCGATACCTCGATTGGCTCCAGTGATAAGAACCGTTTTGCGGGACTGATGCATACCAAACCTCATGGCAACTGTAGTTTAAACTGCTCAATATCATGGACCGGCAGTCCACAGGTCTGCCCTTGGCAAACGTGTGCCGTCACCTGTCCTGGTTCTACGCGCTTGTCGTAGATGAGGGGAACCAATTTCCGCATGTGCTCTAAGGTTTTTTCGTCACCACCGGCAACAACACGGTGCGGGACAAAACGCTTATTGAGCTCCAATACATAGGCGCCAAAATCCTGGCTGTCTTGGGCCGTGAAGATAAATTGCTGAACATCCGCGAGTGCATAGTCCACAGCTATCAACATGTCGCTCAGCATGGCAGGTGATTTCTCCAGTGTCGGCATGGCTGCTGCAAAAACGCCCATTGCCCTCTTACGTAAATCAGGACGGTCGCCAAGCGTCGCCAGCCTAAGCAAGTTAAGTGCGTGAATGGACGTCGCCGCCGGTACAGCTCCGTCGTAGGCGGGACGCTCCCGCAGCAGCAAAGATTCGGCATCATGAGCGGTTAAATAGTATCCATGATCGTTGGCTGCAAATAGGCGCTCCACGTCTTCCGTCAGTTGCACGGCCCAATCGAGCCACGACGCGACAAATGATACTTCGTAGAGATCCAACAGGGCCTGGATGACGAAAGCATAGTCCTCGAGAAAACCGCGCGTCCGACTCGGACCGTCCTTGAAACACCGTACGAGTCTGTCCTCAACCCAGAGTCGCTCACGGACAAAGGTCATGGCGTTCATGGCCACTTCAAGATCTGCTTTACTGCCAAATGCAGCATAGGCTTTAGCAAAAGCTGACACCATCAACGCCTGCCATGACGTGATCACCTTGTCATCCGTGAGCGGTGGCTCTCGTATGACGCGCACAGCTAGCAGTTTTGTTTTAGCATCCATCAGCTGAGCCTCGAACCGCGCCGCATCGAGGCCGCGCGTAGCTGCAAAAACAGCAGCCGACTGCGCCTCGTGCAGGACGCACCGTCCCTCAAAATTACCGGCGGTAGTAAGACCGTAAAAATCCACTACCAGAGTCCCCAAATCAGCCCCAAGCGCCGCCATGATTTCTGGAATCGTCCAGGTAAAGTATACACCCTCTTCTCGCTCACCATGACGCTCGGGGTGTGGACTATCGGCATCTTGAGCTGCGTAAAATCCGCCGTCGTCACGCATCATCTCGCGCCTGACATAGGCCAAGGTCGAGACAACGATTGCCCTAAAGTCGTCGTCACCAAATCGCTGCCAAAGTTCTGTTGCGGCCACCGCCAGGAGAGCATTGTCGTAGAGCATCTTTTCAAAATGAGGGACCAGCCATTCTTCATCGACAGAATACCGATGAAATCCGCCCCCCAACTGGTCGTGCATGCCACCGGCGACGATTTTTTTAAGTGTATGACGCGCCATATTTGCCGCCGCCCCACCGTGACGCAGACCGTAGCGCAGTAAAAAGCGGAGCGGCAGACTCGACGGAAATTTCGGAGCCCCGCTGAGCCCACCCCAGGCGGGGTCGTATAAACGCTCGTAATATTTAAATGCCCGAATCAAGGCATCACGCATAAAATCTTCACTCACCGCTGAGTCGGTGACCACCACGTCATGGCGCTCCTTAATGTGCGCTATGACGTTGCTGGCGGCCAAGGCTACGCGCTCAGGCTCGGTGTCATAGACGCGCTTGAGATCCTGCAACAATTCAAGGAAACCGAAGCGAGCCCCCCGTGCACCGGTATGCGGGGGAAAATAAGTACCACCAAAAAAAGGACGACGATCCGGAGTGAGAAGCACCGTCATGGGCCAGCCACCATGGCCACTCCAGGCCTGGACACAGGCCATGTAGACACTATCTATGTCGGGGCGCTCTTCGCGATCTACCTTGATGGCGATATAGTTGTCGTTAATATAGCCAGCAATACCCTCGTGCTCGAACGATTCCTCCTCCATCACGTGGCACCAGTGGCAGGTGGCGTAGCCTACACTGAGGAGTACGGGACGCTTAAGTGCCGCAGCTAGAGCGAAAGCCTCGTCCCCCCAGGGATACCAATCGACAGGATTATGAGCATGTTGCTGCAGGTAGGGGCTAGCCTCGAGCAGGAGTCGATTGGTGTACTTGGGCGCGCCCTCAGCGCTCACATGACGCGTCCTCGGGCGGTAGGCTACACCCTTTTTGAGCAATGCCTCCTGCAACTGCGCCTGTAATGACGTGCTTATAGGAACGGCTCCGGGGCCTGAATTGACGACGCCTGTTGCATGAATTTGACGCACTACTGCCTCCGCTACTGTGACCACTGGCAGAGTGTAGCTTGTGTCGAAGTTTTTTACGGCTGCATATTTGGCAACGCGTCAAGTAGCGAATTTGGGCGGTCGCAGGTTACCGAACGCCCGGCATCCCTAATCGTATCAACCCAGAATTTCATATAAAAATGGGGGTTGCCACCAATTGGCACATGAACTGCAGTAGGTAGATTGTTCGGTCGATCAAGCATCCTCCGGATTTGTGTGCAAGCAGATTGGTCGTCACAAAGCAAAGTACCCTACTCCCACTCCCGTTGTTTGCTACCTTTGACTCTGACGCACCCCCTCCCCCTCCAAGAGATGGACGGCCAATCAATCATCACTAGGGCAGTCCTATTGACTGCCCTAGCTTTTTTTTGCCAAGCGGCGCGACAGGTCTAGGGCTGCAGACCCGATCACGGAGTCGTCAGTGAGACGCATAGTCGACAGCAGTAAAACAAAAATTTGTTTCTGATCGCCAACGTTGATGGCCATCGCATAGATCTCCTCATGCTCTCTAGGGGGACGCACAAACACGGGAGCATCACCCATCAGGTCGAGATCCAGCTGCTGCCATGTGTCCCCAGTTGCAACGAGAGCTTCCGTTAAACCAACCGTAATCCCCTCGAGAAAGCCTTCTCTCACGAGTTGCAGATCCTCGGTCGAGCCGTCCCATGCCAGTAGCCCCTGGATGATCCCACCTTCGATGCTGCCAATAGTTCCGGCAGTGATGCCTGCCGCCGCCATGGGCACAGCGACGCGTTCGACAGCCTTTTCGAGCGACTGTGCCATCGTCAGGGAGAGCACGGCGCGATTAAGTCCCGCCGCTAAGGTCAAATCCCGACTATCGTCGTCGAGCGTTAGGTCATCGGCGACGCCTGGCTCGGTTGGACTGGCGACTTCGTCTACCTCAGTCACTTCCTCCACCTCAGTCACTGCTGCCTCCACAGGCTCTGCCTCTTCCACCAACGCCTGGGGCACTTCCACGGGCGGCGCCCCAGCTAGATCCTCAAGAGGTGTATCGGCAAAGAGGGCCTCGACTTCCTCATCACTAGGATGAGAGTCATGAGATGGCGCGTTAGCAGGTGACTGCTCGTCCGGTACTGGTTCGTCAATGAGATCGTCACCGTTTACGTCACCAGTAACATCGTCAAGCGGCGGATCCGATGGCTCGGTGCTTAGTTCAGCGACTGGTGCCGCGACTTCAAGAGTGGGCTCTGGTTCGTCTAGGAAATCATCGTCCCCAGGCTCGCTCAGGGCCGCCAGTGGATCAGCTTGGGAGGCGGTTTGTGGATCAGCCGGGGTCTCACCCATCGCCAGCGCCGCTTCGGTTACCTCTGCGGTAGCCGCGTCAGGCGACGTTTCCATCAATAGGTCGGTATTATCCAGCGGAACGTCAGCCTCCATGGCACCGGCGCCAGGGGCATCGCCAGCGGGCATGGTGTGCATGCCGTCGTCGAGCAGATCCTCGTTATTGGCGATCGCAGGCCGCGCCGTTTCAATGCCGATCGGCGGATCAGCCTTGGCAAACGACTCTTGATGGACGGCCGCGGGCGCAAGAGGACGCGGCGACCGTGCCATCTGGGATACCATCACGTGCCGCACCACTGGCGCCACTGGGGCCCGGCGCTCTGCCCGCATGATGCGACCCTCGCCAATCCTAAGCTTACGGCTGGCGGCCATGGCATGGTTGGTCATGAACGATTCCAGTTGGCCACGCGCTGGCTGGTAGTTTGGGTCTAAGCCCTTGAGCGCAGCACGAATCGAACTTAGCGTCGCGATCATGGGACGCACGGTGAGGCCGCTAAAGAACCGAAGTTGACTCAGAGTTTCTTGGTCCAAGGGATCAACAACAGCAACGTGCAACACTCCGTCCTCGAGCTTGACGGGTACGGCCTCAAGTCTCTGCATAGCAAACTTGTCCAGAGCCAAGAGAGCGTCCTTGGCAGCCACAGCGAGCAGATCGACGGGAGCGACCTGCCACTTAGTTTTTTCGGCTAGGAAGGCCGCGAGTTCGTCCTCGGCCAGCAGCCCGATAGCCAGCACACTACGCGCAAAGGCGGGCCCTTCGTTCCCGCAAGTCCGCTTAATCGTACGGAAATCCAGGTCAGTCAGAAGACCGTCCTCTAACAGCAGCCGACCGAGTCCCGAAGTTAGCATCACCGCCACCTTTGCCGCGAGACGTCTGACACGCCGCGCGACTGGGTGTAGACGTCTGTTAACTCTGGCTAAATTATTCTTTCAATTATATTATCACAGCTTTATCATCAGCGGCGCAACAGCTACATCAAGGTCGTGATTCAGGTCGCGGAAAGGATACCATGACGAGCGTTCACAAAGAGCACATCAAGACTTTAAAAGGTCCGGATTTATTCCAGGTTAAAGTGATGGCTGGCGTTGATTGGGCTGTGCGCAATGTGCGTCTCATCGCCTACGTGCTGGTACCGGTAGTGGCAGCCATCGGCGTGCTGGCTGGCTACCGGGTCATTCAGTCCAAGCGTCAGGACTCCCGCATTGAAGAGCTGGGTAAGATTCAAGTGGTCTACAACGGCGAGTCAAAGCGCGCCGCGGATAAACAAAAGCCAATCCTGAAAAAAATCCAGGACATCGAAGCTAAGCCCGGCAACAAAGCGGCAAGTCCAGAGAGCAGTGGGCTGACTCCCCAGCAGGAAGAGGAGATCGCTGCGCTACGCAAAGAGGCCGAGGCCATTAAGCCTGATCACAGCAGTTCCAGCACGTCACTCATGGCTTTTTATCAAAAGTACGAGCAGTATCCCGAGGGCTGGTTGGCAGCGATGATGGCGGCTCACGTGATGATTGACGACAGTCGCATAGGCAACGCGGCCACCGTTCTCGAAGGTCTGGTCAGTAAGGTTAAAAGCAATCCGACCTACCTGTCACTCGTCACTGTCGAGCTGGCAGGCCTAGCCGAGGAGCAAGGGGACTTTGATAAGGAGTTAAGCCTGATCGGAGGGCTCGAGAAGACTGCCGATTCCGAACTCCGTCCCAAATTGGCTCTCATGAAAGGGCGGGCGCTTTATCTCAAAGGTGACAAAGAGGGTGCTAAGACGACCCTGGCGACCTTAGTCGATGGCTACGCCAGCAGCGCTGAGGCGCAAAAGGCGCGGTCTTTACTGACATTAATTAACTGATTGCTACCGTTAGGAGTAAGGGCATGCTCGCAACTTTGTTTGCAACAGCATTGACAGCAAAGTTGGCGTTGGCGGTAGCTGCCCCTGCCCCAGCCCCTGCCTCAGTTGGTACCGAAGCTGCGCCAGTGGCGTCAGGGCGCCCATTTCAGTTTGGCTACTGGTCTCTCAACCCCAGGCTGGAACGGCAAAAACCGCTGGCCGCTCTGGATCCAGCCGGGTTCACGATTAATTCCGGAATACTAATCGGCGCCTTCAGGGACGACTGGATAGGGGGCATGCCGCTGGCAACGCGGCGCGTCCAGTGGTGGATCGAGGCCAAGTCGACACTAACGGCACCTCCGGGCTCCTTCGGTGGATCAGTGGTGCTCGGGTTTCGCGACGGTAAACTCATGCGTGTTGACGCTGTGAGTGGCAAAAGGCTCTGGACCACCGATCTAGACTCGTTCACAGAGCGACCGTTCCTTCTTAACGGTACGACGCTGTATGCCGTGACCGCCGCGCAAGTGCTTTACGCTATCGATTTCCAGTCGGGTAAGACCCTGTGGGTATACGACGGTGGCTTCCCGGACGGACTGAGTATACGTGCTGCAGCCAAGCCCGTGGCCTTTGACAACCAGGTCATCTTTGGTACCGCCTCGGGTAGTATTATCGCTGTCACAGCCGAGACTGGTAAGCTCGCGTGGCAACTTCTTCCGGCCTACACGACTGCAAGGTTCCATGACTACGTTGGGGAAATGGTGGTGCGCAGCGGTAAGCTCATCGTCGCACGCTACGACGGCCTGGTGGCAGCCATTGATCTTGCGAGTGCTGCTCACAACATCCTCTGGGAAGAAAAATTCCCGGGCATCACCGCTTCAGCCTACCGCGGTGACAAGTACTACGTCGGCGGCTTAAACGGCGATGTGTACGCTCTCGATCCAGACAACGCTGGACGCCGCATTTGGCGCCAGATGACTGGTACGTCGGTCACCAATCTCACCGTAGGCGAGAAGGACGTCTTTGCTGCGGGCACCGGCGGTAGGATCACGGCACTCGACGCTAACTCAGGAAAAATCAGTTGGTTTGATCGCCTAGGCTCGGCCATCGCTGGAGCGCCACTCATTTATGAAGATGCGCTCTATTACACGACTGGCATCAAATCACTATATGCCTATAAGCTCAGATGATCGTCAGCCGAAGAATATTGGCGAGCTCTGCGTATAGGTCTCGGTCCCCTGATAAAGACGGACATAAACAGAAAATCTGGGCGGTAACTGGCGGCGATCCAAGGGCACCTTGGCCGTCAGCTCTGCGGCATAATACAGGGTCCCCTGCGGCGGTGGGAATTCGTAGACACCAACCACGCGCCCGTTGACCAAGAGTTCTAGACGTCGCGGTGGTTCCTGACAGTCAGCATCATAAAATCGCGTCTTAATCGTGAGCGTCTCTTGGGGCGACTCCGCGGCGCTCAACTGGTCCCCCATCGTGGCCCAACTGCCATCGACTTTGAGAGCCTGCATAGCAAAATAAAGGTCGCGATTATTGGTGGCGTAAAAATGCCGGGCTTTTAACGCATCGATCAAATCTTGCCGCGAGAGTTTAGGCATGAGGGCGACGATGCGCGTGCCGTCACGCGTACCCCAGTCGGCATAATGCACATCCTGAGATCCGACCGCACCGAGACGCCAGCCGATTTGATTAGCCTCGTCAATATAGGGAGAGTTGCCGAAATAGCCGCGGAAGTACCGTAAATATTCGCTCCAATGGATCGTCTCCACGCCGACAAAGCGGTCGACTAAGGTAGCGTCGAGAGCAAAGTGGTCAAACTCAGACCCAATGCGATAGTCGTGAAACCCAGGATGGGCAAACATGACTAGAGCCTGGACCTGTTCGGGCTGCTTTAACCAGAGATAAAAGTCCGGAATCCCATAGTCCTCGAAGGCATGATGGACATGGTCTGCATTGAGCACTGTGTAATGCCCGTAGTAGGGATGACTGTATTCAAAGCCGTAGAGGGTGACAAAATCATGACGCGCCCAGGCGTCTGCCTTGAGCTTTTGCTGGCCATATCTCGCCTCTTTATCCAGCAGCCAAAACTCGGCGTGATCGGTGACAGCAAAAAAGTCTAATTTAGCCACCTCGCGCGCCATCTCAAAGGCCTCGTTGACGGTTCCACGCCCGTCCGACTCTGCGGTATGCGAGTGCAAAGTACCAAAATAAGGTCTGAGCCTCTGACCGATTGTGATCGACGTAGCCTCGCGCCCCGGAAGCGGCCTATTGGCATGGCGTGCCGTTGCAGCACCGTCAGCACGACAATTAGGATCGATGGGAACTGAAGCCTGCAGGAGTTCCGTTGGTGCCATCGGTTGCAGCTCAAAATTGACTGCGTCTCTTAACGGCAGTGGTGATGAGCTCGCGTCTGCATCCAAAATGTGGTGCGTGACCAGGCGACTGGATGGCAGAAAAAACAAGCTGACTGCAATGATGACTTTAGTACGCGGCCGGATGATCGCCCCCAAATCCATGCATGGCGGCTGCTACAGGCTCAAGGTCTGCACGTTCACGAAACCGCCCCCAAAGCGCCAAAATCTCAGTGTCGCTATGTGAGGGTACGACGACTGTCCACTCTTGCCAAGTGCTGAGAATCTTAGCGAGCTGTGCGCGGTCCAGATGACGGCTATCGGCAATGACCAACACGGGACAACCACCAAAATCCGGCCAGTGATCGCGGTAGTGATAATAAGAGCGGTGATTCTGATCCAGAGAAAGCACCTGAGGTTTATTCGGGAGATTGAAGGCCAGCTGGGCGGTCCAGAACCAACGTAGCGTAGCCACGGTAACTTGATCCTGACACCCGCCGTTCTTAGGTTCCTTTGCATGGGCTAATAAGGGACCAATTTGTGGATCCTTGATTAACACATCTGCCAGTGGCTGCCACAAGGTCAACTCAGACAGCGGACCAGGCCGGCCTGCAAACGAGGCGATCAGCCGCTCACGTGCGGGCGCGATTGCGAGCACCCACGGGAGCAGACCTGTTATGAGCCCGGCAACGATGAAATTGGTGCGCACCAATTTGGTCGGCCAAGGACTCGTAGCCAGGAGCGGCACTAGCAACCAAAAAGCCGGCGCCAACCAATGGGGCAACAGCTGCTTAGCAAATGCCAGCGATTCAAGGAGAACAATCAACGGTGCCGCGGCCGCCAATAAAACAGTAGCTAAATTGACCTGACGTTGACGCACCATCATAAGGAAGCCGCCAACCACTACCAAGGGACTTAAGAGTAACAATTGACCAAGGTAGAACCTACCTGCCGCAACTGGATCCCACATGAGTCCCGAAAATCCGTGGGCTCCTTGGAAACGAAACGAGGCCCAATCATGCTGTGCGTTCCAGACCCATACGGGCGCGGTCACTAACAGTGCAATCAAGCTGCTAGCTGCGAGAAAAGCGATGTAGTCACGAAGGCGCCGCGTGCGCCACCCATAAAGTAACAGCCCCAGTCCCATGCCGGTCGCTATCGGTGCCGCGTGATACTTACTGAGGCCAGCGCAGCCGATGGCCACACCAGCGAGTGGGGCCCAATGCCACGACTTACCAACACGAGCCTGCGCTGCCTCAAGAACCGCTAAAAGACTTAACGCCAAAGCCGGCAGCAAGGCTGAGTCAGGTAGTAGTACTACGCCCTCTAGCGAAAATGCCGGCACCAACTCACAGAGTAAAACCACCATCCACAGCTGCCGCCGCTCAAGCGCTTTACCGTGCAGCAGCGCTGCACATTTGATCAGCGCGAGCACAGCTGCTAAGTGCAATAGCGGCACAAGACCACGCGCACTGAGACCAGAGCTAGGTCCGAAAATCTGCTCTGCCGCAGCACCCAACCAGGCTACGGCTGGGGGATGATCGAGGTAGCTGAGATGCAGCACCCGCGACCAGTCCCAGTAGTAAGCCTCATCATTGGCCAGCGGCGCATACGCTGCCCAATAGATACGTACTGCGGTAGTGGCCAGGAGAAAGAGCCAAATGGACCGCGGGAGACGAACAGTCACAGCAGTTCCCGCCGTCCTTTTTCCGTCAACCAATCAACAACGCGACGCACTTCTTGCGACCGCTCCTTGGGGCACACCAAGATCGCACCGCCACTGGCCACGACGACATGATTGTGTAGCCCCAGAGTTGCGACGAAAGGGCCATCCGTATCCACCGTGGTATTGGCGCAGTCGAGCATACAGCCATCACCGAACAGGAGATTGCCGTGCTGATCAGGAGTGAAACTACGACTGAGGGCGTCCCAACTACCGATATCCTGCCAGCCGATATTGGCCGGAATCACACCGATATTAGTGCTGGTCTCAAGCACGGCATGGTCAATCGAGATCTTTGGCAGCTTCTTATAAGCTGCCGCCAGCGGCAGTAGATCAGCTTCGGAGAACCGACCACCGACTTCAACCTGCGCCGCAATGAGGCGCGCGAGTGAGGGCGCTAACGTGCGCTGCAGCTCCTCCATAATCACGTCGACACGCCAAACAAACATGCCGGCGTTCCAGTAAAAATTCTTCGATTCCAGATACTCCCGCGCCGTCGCTAGGTCCGGCTTTTCGCGGAAACTCGCCACTTCGTAAGCACCGATCAGATCCTCAAAACCAGGGCCACGCTCGATGTAACCGAAACCCGTCTCGGCATACTCAGGTACCACCCCTATCAGCATCAATTTACCGCGCCTCGCTGCAGTGACAGCCGTCAGGAGAGACGTCCGGAAGGCCTCCTCATCGCGAATCAAATGATCCGAATGGAGCGAGATCATCACCGGCTGCTTGGCAGTCTGATCAATGGCGGCAATCTCCAGCGCTGCCATGGCCAGAGCATTAGCCGTATTTCTCGCATCGGGCTCGGCAATAAATATACCCGCACGGGCACCGACGATGGCTTTAGTGACGTCAAGCTGGCGTACATGCGTGACTATAATGCGACGCTCCGGCGGGATGAACCCATCGAGCCGCGCCAGAGTAATTTCAATCATAGTCCGCGTGTCGGTGCCGAGAGCGCAGAGCTGCTTGGGCCTGAGTTCACGCGATTTAGGCCAAAAGCGGGTGCCGCTGCCACCGGCCAGGATCACAGCATAAACGTCATCTCCAGGGGTACCGTGCTTAAACATGAACCTTCTCCTGCATGAGTCGATTGGCATTGTCGCTCATTAGTGCGCCATCTGCCACCTTAAGGTGTGGCCTTGCCGTGCTTCATTGCAAATTTGTAGGGCAACGGACGACCTGCCATGAGCTCTTCGTAATTAAATAATGCTAACCCTTTTAGATACGACGGGGCCAAAGGATAATTGATCAAGGCCCGCGCCACTTCAGTACCGTAGGAGCGTAAAACCTCACGCTCGCGCACACCAATTGCTGCCCCGCTCGTGGCAGACTCTCCGTAGAGGTTTGACAGCATCCACAGGCTGTAGGGATAGAGAGAAGTACCTGCGGACTCTTCTGAAATGTCATGCCAAGAGGTTAAAAGCTGCTCCAAGTCGTTACTAGCGGTCAGCTCTAACCAGTCCTGTTGCAGGCTGGTGCCACGCCCTTTAAGACTCGACCTCTGAATAAAGGCCGTACCAACCGGTCCCATTGCAGCAGCGTTGGGGAACTCTTCATAATTCGCCAGCCTGGGCTTGCCCTTCTCGGGCACGGCAATGGCAACGATACTAGCCTTGTCAAAAAACTCTACCGGCGATAGCCCGCCCGCGTGGCGTGGACGTAGGTAAAAATAGACCACGGGGCCTTTTTCACTCACCCCAGCCAAGGCCAACCAATAAGCGTCGGCCCCCTGAGCGATGCCGCGCAGGGTTGGTGCACGAACCTTCTCCAGCAGGTTTACCACGGTATCCGTGTTTAGATTCCAGAGGTACAGACCGTCGCGGTAACGGGTACTACCAGTAGCGCTATAGACCAAGCGGTCACTACCGGGGAGCCAAAAGAACTCTTCGACACCGTCGTGAGGTGCCACCATATAAAGGCCGTCTCGCTTAAGGTGACGCACCGCGAGACGTCTAGCGCGACTGACAGGGTCAGCAAAAAGCTTGGCCATCAGCTGGCGACTCGACGACTCCGCACCTGGCAGCAGGGCCGCCGGGTAGTATTCCGGCTTCGGTAAGCTCGGATAGGCATAGGCGAGAGGATCTCCTGCCTTCTCCCCCCAACTGACAATGGCGATATCGATGGCACTGTTGAGATTGTTCTGCACCTGATCGGTACCGAAAGAGCGAATGATAAAATGGCGGTCATCAAGTCGGATGAAGTCGATGCGCTCACCAAAGGGGTCGTACACCTCGAATGGCAAGCTAAAACCAGCCGCAAACGAGCGCAATACGTTGAGATTATCAGGCGTCTTGTCATACTTACCAAAAAAAAGCTGTAGCGCGCCGGCGTCCTCTTTCAGAAACTGCTTGGTTCGGTTCAGGGCTTGAAAAGGCAGCATCGACGGCAAGGTCATCACCACCCAGAAGATGGGGAAAATGACACCAAAAAAGGCGATAAAGAACGGCCTAAGTCCGTTTGTTGCGCCTGCTCGAGCATTGGCTTCGGCCGCTACGCGTGCCAGGTCAACTGTCGCATTAGCCTGTAATTCAGGTATCATATGAGAAGGATCCACGCCGCACCCATCCGTCATCGTCCGCCGCTCGGCCCCATCACTTTGCACCTACTAAAGGCCAACCTATGTTCCAACGCATCGACTCAATCGCCTTTATTCCCTTAATCGTTAGATGTGGTTTGATCATAATCGCCCTTAGTCTCGGGGGGCAAGTCCGAGCCGAAATCGCTGGCATGATGGGCACCGCAGTACCCGGGTCTAATACCCACTGGCAAGCGGCAGAACCCCTCGCTATCAGCGCCGAAGCCCCCGCAGCACCGAAGCCGCGTCGCGTGCGTATTGGCCTTAAACTGATACCCTACAAGAAAATCATAACACGCCAGCTAAACGGTAAAATCGACTCCCGTTACCTCCAAGCTGGAGCTATGCGCCACACGCTCAAGGCACGGCTGAACGAGCCCAATCATTTTTACCTGGGCGATTGGCATATCGAAACGGTTCCTACCAAGTGGACCAAACAGACGGGACATTACGAGGTCCAGCTGCGTATTGCGGAGCGATTCGGACCTTATGGCCAGCTCGAAGAGGACCGCGGCAGCTTGACGCTCAGCGGTAAGCTCGAGGAGCAAGAGCGCTCCATCGATGTGCTCGTAGGCGTTGCGCGCCAGAGGTTCCGCGACAAATTCGGCAATCCACAGCTCGACGTCATCGCCGGTTATTTGCCCGAGGGTGAGCTCACCCCACTCTCGATGTCCGCTGGGTCTGGCTCTACTGCAACGCGGTGAACATGTTGAGGCTCATGGCCTAGGTGCAACTCATTGGAGTTGCAACTCTGGCTTAAGGCTGCTTTAGTAATGCGCTATGGAACCCTCTTCATAAGCCCATTACGGAGGTGCAGCATGAAGTTAGTAAGACTGCTAGTCGCTAACCTAGCATGGTTATCGATCGTTACTGGTTGCTCAGTTGACGTTACCAAAGATGAAACCTACCCGAATCGGCGACTCACCAGCGCTGTCGATACCGTTGGGCTCCATGGATGTCGGTTTGCCCTCGGCCGCGGCTGCCTCAACGGCCATGTCGGAGCCATGCAGGGATTCCTCGTCGATGGTCACGAGTTTTTCAATGCCGATGATTTGGAGTCACGTCTAGGCGAACTCATCCAGGTCGAAAGTCAGGGACAAATCGTCACGCAGGGCACAGGCGGGTACGCGATGACCCTGATCACGCCCCTTGATAATGACAGTTTTGTCAGCGGATTCCGTTATGACTTATCAGGTCAAGTGGCTCGCTCTGGTAGCGTTCGTGCTGATGGTCAATTCAGTATCGATGATCTACCAGCTGGCGAGTATCAGTTAAGATTGCAGCGTGCTGTTCGTTTCCTTCTCGAGAGTAAACTGGCGCAAAATCAGGAACCGAGTGAAACACCTGCAGCTAAACTCTTCTGTGCGACTCTTTACGCCGACAACACCATCTCTATTCGCGACCATCAAAGCGCGTGGATAGATCTAAATAACTTCCGTCTCCATATGACAGCGGCGGAATGCGCCCGCGGCGAGTCACAGGCTCGACTCCACATCTAAATCTTTAAGTCCATTTGGCGCCGAACAGGTCAGAGTAGTTTGACCAGACCTGTTCGGTGGCTTTCGCGACAGTCCAGGATCTCAGAGCAGCCAGGATCTCAATCGTGCCTACGACCGCACTAGGCTCGTTCCGCTCCCCCTTACGTGGTGGCAAATAGGGAGCATCAGTTTCCGTCAGGATACGCTCCGGTGGTAGCGTCTTAAGCATCTTGCGAAAGGCCTCATTGACGGTAGCATTGGCGGGAATGGAAAAATACCAGCCATGAGTCTCAGCACATTCCTGCGCGAGTCTGGTCCTCCCACCAAAACAGTGGAAGTTAACCTTGGTCACCCGCCGCTCCTTGAGGATATCGGCAGCGCGTTGTTCGAGCTTACGTGTGTGAATAATCAGCGGCAAATCATGGCGCATGGCCACATCGATCAAGCGCCCGAAGACGCGCTCTTGCGCGGCATAGGTACGCGCATCGAGCCAATAGCCATCCAGCCCACACTCACCTACCGCCGCTATCTTGCCCGCAGCAGCGGCGGCATCGATAAAATCTATCTCAGCATCGACGTCAAACCGGGCTACCGTTAGTTTAAAATCGGCAGGTAGCAGATGACATACCGCATCGACTGGATAAATCCCCAGTGCCGGCTTAATCACGTCGTACTGCTCAGCCATCTGAAGGATCAGCCGATTTGAGTCAGGGTCAAGACCATTGACGACGATCGCTTTGAGTCCCGCGGCCTCGGCCCGTTGCACTACAAGCTGCCAATCAGTCGCAAACTGCTCATGCGTCAGATGCGTATGCACATCTACATACATGGATCGCTCACCAAATTAAGCTTTAGGAAAACCGCTTCACTGCGCCGGCGCCATCACCAAACGCGGTATCTGCTGTACGCCAGTCTCCAGCACAATAGCACGAAGATCCTGGGTGTTCGATGTCACATAAAAAGTCTGCACCGGCGTCAGTCCCAGCGCGACCGTCTTGTCGCCAAAATTTGTCCGGATTTCGTAAGCAATATCAGCATTGACACTAAGTTCGCCGAGCTGACCTGAGACGGGTTTCACGGTGACGGTACCCCCAACCTTGCTGCCTGTCGCCATCAGTGGGTCTTGCGAAGCTGTGACAGTGGCCACAACGGTGAAGGATTTGCCCTCGCCAATCTCTTCTTGAAACCGTTTAGGTGATGACTTCATCCAGATGCCACCTGGCAACGGAGGATTGAAACTAACTGTCTTATTGGCACCGGGCTTACTTACGGTAAGGGTCTGCGTTGGCGTCACCGTACAGATGATACCGCGCCATGGGCCCTGCTGGCCAATCAGCTCACCACGCAACTCTTCACTCGGACCCACTGCGGTGGCGTCACTGTTGTTGGCCTCGACTTCCTTTTGTGCATCAGCACGGCCCGCATCAGCCGGAGGCTGAAACGGAAAGTTCGGAATGGACACATTGAACGACTCCAGACCAGTCCGGACGGATTGCTTGGTGCCGGCCATAGTTGCGGATACAGTTGCCGTGCTCCGCACTACCGCAGTGTAGACGGCTGGAGGTATACGCGCTGCGATAAATCCCCCTAAGGGACCCGCACCACCCGGCAGAGCACTGGCTGGGACGGCCTTGCTCCCGCGAATTGTTACAGGCAGCGAGCGCATCGTTTTTTGAAAGAGCACCTTAGTCGGCTCAGGCATTTTGCCCTCGGGGAAGCCGCAATCCTTCATGATTTGCATGAAAGCTGCCTCGTCGGCACTGTTGTCCACTGCGCTGCTGACGTCAGTCAGAGATCCCTCGCCACCAATGGCCTCCGCCGGGTTACCCTTGGCATCCGCACCCGAAACGGTACCTCCGCTTATGCCTTTTCCTGAGCCGGAACTGAAGGTTGCGGACTTTGGTTTCGGCGGTTTCGGTGCATCTTCTGCCGAACACCCGACTAGGCCCAGAGCGCAAGACGTGGCAGCAATAGTAAACAAAATGTTTTTAACTAGGCTCATGCGCTACTCCCGTGTTAACTGCAATGTCGGAAGTTCGCCGCCCGAACTTAAGAAAAACCTATAACACACTGAATCTCATGAAGAATAAACCGCACCAAAAACTCATTTTGGCCGTGACTGTGTGGGCATTTACGACCGTAAGCACGCCTTGCCGCGGCACCGTACCACCGAGCGGACTCGTCGCGCTATCGACCGTCGAACCGACGGCCGATCAGGTTTTGTTAATTTTTCCGGGCGGTAAGGTAGCACCTGAGGCCTACAGCTCGCTGGCCAGTGCCGTATCCGAAACATCTGGTGGTAAAATTGCAGTCGTTGCAGCCAAGTTTAGCGCCAATTTACCCAATCCCCTGGAAGCCCCAAAACGCATCTCCGCGCTGATCGACTGGCTCAGCGACCTAGGCATGGTGAATAGTGCCAGGCGCGTTTTTCTTGTCGGTCATTCCGACGGCGGGATTATGGGGCACGCTGAAGCTGCAAAGGCCCATCTTGGTGGACTCATTCTGCTCGGTAGCTACATACCAAACGCCGTGATATTTGGCGGGTCACTGAAGAGTTACACGCTACCCACACTGATGCTGATCGGGGACCTAGACGGCCACACCCCGATTAATACCCTAGCGCGCGAACTCCTGCATTTGCATCCGGACACTAAAGTCCAGGACAAGGCATTATTCTACCTGCCAGGAGCAAACCACATGCAGTTTGCCGATGGCAGTACCGTGTCTGAGGATTTGCCAGCGACGACCTCCTTGACTGCGACGCAGATGCAGGTAGCGCGTGACATAGTCGACTTTGTGACGGCTCAAGATGACGCCGCGGTTGACGCGCGCACTAGGCTCATCGAGCGATCGATGTTTACCAGACGCGCCCTCCTACCTTTCATTACCACATGGCAAAGTCATGACTCACTGTGTGCTACGGCGCAGATGGCAGGCCTAGGACTACAAGAATTACTGAGTGCCGTACCTAAGGTTTACGATCGCCACGCAGAATTTCCGCTCTTTTTGGCCAGTAAACCCCAGTTGCAGAAGACAACTGATGGCCGAACGCGTATCACAGTGCCTACTTACCTCGAATATCCACCGGATCCGTTTGATATCTCCCTAAATCGCTACCTCGCGCCCCAGTCGGTCGGTTGTAAATTACTGGCAGTAAAAGATATCAGCCTCGCATCGCGGATAAAGTTAGTCGATAACGACCACCAAAGCTGTGCCGCAGCTAACGTTGCTGCCATAAATCAGGCACTCGCAGCACTTAGATCCAGCCCACTCAGCGCATCCGCAACCCAAATACTCGGTGATGATTTATCCTTTGAACCTGAACTCGTCTCGTTGGATCAGGTCAAAGAAGTGTGGAGCAGTCACGCTATCGAAGTAACAAGTCACCGCGTTGGCAACTTCGCTACTTGGCTAGCAACCCCAATCACCTGGACCCGAGACGGCGCCACCTGGCGCCTCAGCACTGTTGAGTGGACAGACAGTCATGCAGTCAAACACTGCAAGATGATGAGCCCGCTCCGTATCGTCGAGTGGGCGACGGTGATCTTGCCTAAAGAGCTTATGGCCCCGTGACAAGAGTAACCTACTCGTAAATTCTGAAGAGGCGACGCGTGGTTTTTGCCAACACTGCCTCGGCTTCGGCATAGGTGTATCCCACCTGCTCCATAGCCTTAATCGTACCAGCTAGATACTTCTTGGTACCCCCAGGAACATTAGGCCCGTCTGACCCGTAGATAGTCCGCTGAATGAGACCTCGAGCTTTTATGATTTCAAGCATCGACCGCATGGCCGTCCCATCGGGATCATGGAGACTATCACCAAAAGCGGAAATTTCGAGATAAACATTGCTGTAACGCGCTGCAAGCTCGAACACCTTCTCGCTAAAACTATAGCCTTCATGATTAAAATCGTAACCAAGATGCCCCATGATGAAAGGGACCTCTGGATATTTGGCAATTGCCCGTTCGAGACCTGCTGGGTCGTAACTTTTGATGTAGTTTTCTCGATCCGCCTTGGCGGCAAAGTCACTCAATTTACGTAGAGGTGACGATCCGATGTGGTGATATACAGGCACACCACGCTCACGGGCCACATCATAAATGCTATCGTAGCGCGTTTCACTCAGGGGAATCTCGTTATGGATAAATGCTAACTTGATACCCTTCATCTGCGAATGACTGAGAGCTCGGCGTAGGGCCTCAAGTTGCGCGGCTTCATGCTTGTCCCATTCCTGCAGGCGCACGCTCGCTAAACCGAAAAAATAGGGCTTGCCCCGATAATTCCAGTTACGTTCGTCATCAAGATAATTGATGACCGTTTCGTTACTGGTCACCCCCCAAGTCATAGGAGCGTAAACCGCAAACAGGCCGACGCGGTTAATACCCGCCTGCTCGGACTCGGTCTTGATGCCAATAAATTTGCCGTAGGGGTTGAGTAAAAAATTAGCCGCCACGGTTAGGGAGAGATCCTTAAGCTTGACTGGTAAAAAATCTGGCAAGGTCTTACGCAGGAAGTCGCGCCCTATTGGACCGAGGTCCTCGTAACGTCCCGGGTGCATGTGCAGATCAACCACATCGATAGGCTCGCCGCGATAACTTACTTCTTTGCGCGGCGTGATAGCCGGATCCGCGGCAGTTGCATCATGACCATCTGATTTGGCTTCGCTACCGGTCTCGCTATGGCGACATGCACCCAGCCCCAAGGTGACGGCGGTAAGCAAAAAGATTCTCATCTGCCTTAACATAAACGCGGCTCCAACGGTTTGACTTTACTCTTGTCTAACCGATCTCGGCGCCGCTCACAAGCAGTCCCGCCACATATCAGTGCGCCACGGGTGTCTCAACTTTTGACTCTGAAGGTTGCGTCGAGGGGGGTGGTGGCACTTTCTCGACGGGCCTGTTGAGCTTTTCGTCCCATACCATGGCACCCTCGTCTGGTAGCCGCATAGCCGCCAAGGGGACGTGACTCACTGCAGCTGCCGCGAAAATGCCCTGGAGCGAGCTCTTCATTAAGGGCACCGCATGCATCGCCGTCTCTTGCGTCAGCACTAACGGGAAGATCAGATCACGTCTGGGATTTTCGCGCCAAATCCCAACGTATTCCTTGAACAAGGAGTCGATCTCCTTACGCGTCAAGTAATCCACCGACGCAAGACTGAGCGGTATCTCAACTAGAGGACCTGATGCCGTATCGATCACATAAGGCTGGCTGTGGGGTGTAATTTCCGACCACAATGCCTTGGCCCATGCATAGAGCGGAAAGTGCCGGAGCCTTCTGACCAAAAGGTCGGGAGCTACAGCCGACAGGTCATACTGGATACCAGCCTTGGTTGCTGCTTCATGAACAGCTTGGGAAGCCATCCACCCTTGCACAGCCAGGCCGATCGGTCGTCCGAGACCGTGAGAATCAAAGAGTTTCAGCGATTTTGTTAGCAGTTTTTCGACATCAGCATCGGGGTAAATGTTGAGCGGAACATCACCGCCGCAGTCCACCTGACAGTCGCCAGGAACAGCTTCTTGACTCCAAAAAGTTGGTGCCGGACGGTAGATGACCTGTGCCGCATGGGCCAACGATTTCCATGGTCCTAGGAGTAACGCTGCCTGATCTTGGGGCTGCATCTGTGACCTGATGGCTGCCACTATCTGCGCTGCATTCGCCTTCGGTTTCGTGAAATAAGCTGGACTAATTAAGTGCACGACCGAAAGATCGGGGTAATCACGCCGAAACTCCGTGAGCGCGGTGAGGTTGTGCGGCGCAAGGTCTCGTCCCTCCCACACCATAGCGAGCAACAGCCTGATCTTCCCCTCGTCACTAGATTCACTGCCGTCACCACCCCCTGGGTAAGGCGCACGGTCGCTACTCATGGCTCCGCCAAGGAGGCAGAGGGCGACCAGTGCAAACGAGCCTAGCCACTGCCACCAGAGGGAGTTGCGACGTGATGCAGTTTTTGAATGCTTCATGACTGGTTCCCGAGTTGCAAGTGCAACCATAAGGTCGCCATCGGCAGATGTGAGGGACAACCTTAAGCAGTAGGCAATTTTTGCCGCCAATTATCTAACCAAGTATCTAAGGTAAGACCCAGTATTGATAGACTAACCTCACAGGTTGTCGGCTTCCGTGTAGGGCTGCCAGGAGTCCTGCGGACCGTGCCACTTGACTACACCAGCCTCCAACACGATGACATAGTCGCATAGTTGTTTGATTTCGTCTGCCCGGTGGCTCACGTAAATGGCGTTGATGTCTCGGGTCATGCTGTGATTTTGCAGTAGCGCTAATAGCTCCTTACGCCGCATGGCATCAAGTGCTGCAAAGGGCTCATCAAGCAGCATGAGCTCACCTGACCGCAATATGGCCCGGGCCAGGGCGACAATCTGTTTTTCGCCGCCGGAGAGTTGCCATGGTTTTTTCGTCATTAGTGCGCCAAGACCAAGTTCTGAGACGCACTCCGAGATTGCGGTATCACCACCGCCAACTATGGCCAAGTTGTCCGCCACGGTGAGATGTGGCAAAAGCAAGCTATCTTGGGGCACCCATGACATGTTGCGGTGCTGCCGCGGGAGCCAGGTCTCTGTACTGCGGTCAAAAAGTGATCGCTCGCCCACCCTCACAGTACCGCGCAGCGATGCTGGATCTTTGAGCCCGAGCAGCACGTCGAGTAAGGTACTCTTGCCACTCCCAGACGGGCCGTAAACACCTGTAAATTTAGCCTGCCAAGAGAGTGTCATATGCAAACAAAATTTGTTTGGACTTGCTCCGGCTTGGTAGGTGAAATCGAGTTCAAACCTCATGAAGTCTCACCTTGGTGTCAGAAACCTCGGTGACTGTGTCACGCCCTAACCAACGACTAACTATGGTGGCCATCAGCGCGATCATAAACGAGACTCCAGCGAATGCCGCGGCCGTCGCCTCTTCACCATTCATCACATTATTGTAGATGCCTACCGCTAAGGTCTGCGTCTCGCCGGGGATAGCACCGCCCACCATGGTGGTCGCACCGAATTCGCCTAGCGCCCGCGCCAGTGAGATCAGTGCTCCCGCCGCAAGCCCGCGCGCAGCAAGAGGTAAAGTCACTCGCCACCAACAAACCCAAGGGTCAAGTCCAAGCGTCTCAGCCATCATTTCTAGCCGCCGTGGGACAGATGCAAATGCCGCCATGGCAGAGCGCAGATAAAGGGGGAATGCAATCACTCCAGCGGCCACCGCTGCTGCCTGCCACGTGAGCAGAAGTTGATGGCCTGTCAGAGATGCCCACACAGTACCCAATACGCCGCGTGGTGCCATCAGGTACAACAGTACAAGCCCGATCGAGACTGGCGGCAACGTGAGTGGCAGGAGCAGGATACTCTCGATGAGGAATTTACCGCGAAAGTTCGTGCGGGCTAAGACCCATGCCAACGGTGTAGCGATGGCGCAGATGAGCGTCATCGCTACAAGAGCAATCTTCAAACTTAGGAGTAAACTTGAGGCTAAAGCATCAATCAAAGGGGGCGAAATCCTCGTTGCTGGAGGAGAGCCTGTGCATCAGGAGACCGCAAGTAACTGACAAATGCCACGCCATCTTGATGATGCTGACTAGCTTTGAGCACCGCTGCCTCGTAGCGGATAGCGGCCGACGCCCCATCTTCTGTGGTGTACACAACCCTTACCTGATCGCTAGCCACAAGCACATCAGTAGCATAGACAAACCCTGCGTCTACGGCGCCACGCGCCACGAGCGCCAAGGCGGCTCGCACGTGCGGCGCACGGACAATCTTGGGACGCACCCCCTCTAATAAACTTGTCGTGGCGAGAAATAAACGCGCGTAATGTCCGGCCGGCACAGCTTCTTCGGCCAATACAACCCGCTTAATCTGAGCATTGAGCAGATCATGCGGCTCCTTGAGTATTACATCTTGACCAGAAATAGCGCGCGCACCAAGTTTTTGTGGCGCCACTTGAGGAACGATAAGTGCTAACCGGTTACCAATAAAAGGGCGTCGTGTATCCGGCGCTAGAAGCCCTGCCCCATCCACTCTATCCATGGACTCAATGTCAGCAGTGATCACAACGTCAAACGGCGCCCCATGCAAGACCTGCCGCACGACGGCTGATGTTGCGGCAGTGCTGGCCCGCACTTTAACTTGCGTTTTGGCCGTAAAATCCTCTGATAGTTGCCGGACTACCTCGGCAAGACTCACCGGAGCTGCAATCAGGATATCCCTAGCAGGGGCGTCACCGGCGTGTAAACAACCATAAACGACCAATCCGGTCGCAGCAATGAAGCGTCGAAGATCCGCCATCATTTGTGACGCGATATCTGGCGACATATCTGGCGACTACAAGGGGAAATCTGTCACATAGACAGGCGGAATAAACTTGGGCGCTACCGGATAAAAATAGCTTTTGAACTCGCTTAAGTCTGGACTACCCGCGAGTTTGTAAGTCTGCACCCAGAGTTCTGCCAGAACTTGCGCACCGACGCTGAGTCGCTCCACAATCAGGGGCTTGAAACCGGCTGCAGCCAAAGCCGCATCTTTACGCTCAGCGGGAATGCGCATACCGCGCTCGTTACTGCTGGGTTTAATCAGAGCAAATTTTTTATCAAGAGCGCGCAGACGATCCATTTGTTGATGGCTATCGAAAGCCTCGGCTTCAGCTAAGAGCATGCCAAAATCTTCGGTGTTAGCACGGAGCTCCTGGGGAACGGCCGCGCGTATCCGACGCAGCTCACGGCGGGGCAATGCTGCTTTGTAAACTTGCGCAATCAGTTGGAGATCCTGAGCATCGACGAGGTTGCCCTCAAAATAGACGTGCAGGCCACCGTGGCCACTATCGTACCCGTCGTAATCACTCGAAGTGTGCATGGGCTGCGCCAAGTCACCGGCAAAGTGTCCCATGATGCCACCAACTGTCAGCGCTTCATTAACCGCATCGATCTTGGTGGTCTTATCCTTGGCCTGAGCTGCCGTCTGCAGCGCCGATAGCATCATGAGCTGTAGCTGCTTCATCCGCAAGTGGGCTGATCCTGCTTTCGCCACCGCTTCGTGGCGCCGACTAGCTAGTTCCGAACAGATCTTGTCTCGCTCATTGTTATTATTGGTTTTACAAAAGTTTTGCACAGCGACCGTCATGTCTTTAAAGCTGCGCGGTACCGTGGCAAACGATGGTTTCGTCGCCAGATATTCCAGGTCGATAAAATGCGTATTGGAGTTGCTCTCGAAGGTGGCCTGATCGAGCTGCTTCCAAACAATATCGGGAACGTTGGCTAGGTGCGCCAACATGGCCTCTTTTTCCCGTAAGATACGCGTGAATGACGATTTGGGTCCCAGCTCTTGCTCCGCCAAGCGAGCGGCCACTATCGCCACGTGGTCATGACCGCGCTCTCCCCATGCCCACGAAGTCTCACTCGCACATACCGTGACGACTATCGTTGAGATCAAAGACACCCACGCAAAAGCAAGCCATCGAGACATCGAAATCGATCCTAAAATATAGAGCTGACGGAAGAGTAGCGGACAACCTAATGAACCGCGCAGCAAAAGGCTATCTGTTTTAAGCCTTAAGTTTTTCCCTGCCAACATTTTTTCCACCTTAGAAAAAAAATACCCACCCAGACGGCTTGGTAATGGTCCCAAACTTATCCACAGTTGTTGTTGATAAGTGCCTATTCGACGCCCGGAAGTCCCTCGCATTAAAGAGGTTTAGCCGGATCGCCTAAAGAATAAGCACTTGTGCTCAAAAGGCGATTCTGCGACATTCGTAAGCCGACTTGAAACGAGGGAGATTTGGGCCTCACATGACCGGACAGACCACGCTCATCAGCGCTATCGATGGCAACAGCCAGTGGTTGGACGGCGGCTCCATGTTTGGTAACGCACCGCGACCGCTTTGGGAAAAGTGGACCGAGGTCGACAGCCTAGGGCGGATCCATCTGGCCTGTCGTGCGCTCCTTATCGAACATGGCGGTAAGAAAATTCTCTGTGAGACCGGTATCGGCTGTTTTTTTGATCCCAAATTAGCCGCGCGCTACGGTGTATCTGAGCGAGATCACAGGCTACTGGCCAACCTCGAGCGTCGTGGCATCGACCCTGATGCTATCGATGCCGTGATCCTCTCTCATCTACACTTCGACCATGCTGGTGGGTTGCTGCCGTCGTTCGCGGAGATTGCGGCTGGTCGCGATGACTTGCTGTTCCCCAACGCCAGGTATGTCGTCGGCAAGGCGGCCTTCGAGAGGGCGAAAGCGCCCCACTCCAGAGACCGCGCCTCGTTTATCCCGGGACTAACCGAAAAACTGGAAAAAAGTGGTCGCCTCGCCATCGTCGAGGGCCCGCAGTTACCTGACCTCTACCCGGACCGCCTCAGCTTTAGGTTCAGTGATGGTCACACGCCAGGACACATGCACACCGTGTTTCGCGGCGATCAGCAGACGGTCATTTTTTGCGGCGATCTCATTCCGGGCCTTCCGTGGCTTCACCTACCCGTGACCATGGGCTACGACCGCTTTGCCGAGCTCGTGATTGACGAAAAACGCGCGCTCTACGATATTGCCACCAAGAACAACTGGATGCTCTTTTTCACCCACGACGTCAAGCAGGCTGCTGCCACGGTCACGACGAGTACAGACGGCAAATACGTAGCCGGGCAAGTCTGGGCCGACTTGGATCGTCAGCCCATCTAACTTGCTGCATCTCAGGCAAAACTACCAGCAATCAGCGCTTGCGGCAGATATAGAGACCATCCGCAATGTTAATCAACACGCGATCAACGCGTTCATCCTTAGCAATGTACTCATTAAACTTGCGGAGGATGTTGGTGGCTTGCTCCTGATTATCCGGATCGGCGACCGTCCCGTCCCACAGGGCATTATCACAAACAATGAGGCCACCTGTGCGCAAGAGCTCAAGCCCGCACTCGTAGTACTTCATGCTGTTGGCTTTATCAGCGTCGATGAACATCATGTCAAAGCTACCAGGACCAAACTCCGTCATCATCGCCTGAAGCGATGTCAAGGCCGGGCCCAATCTGAGCTCGACGCGGTCATCAACGCCGGCAGCGGCAAAATAGCGCTGCGCAACTGCAGTCGCACTGGGATCCTTGTCCAAAGTGATCAGACGACCGTCTGGGGGCAAAGCACTGGCCATAGCGATGGCGCTATAGCCGGTAAAGCAGCCGACCTCAACGATGCGTCGGGCACCCAGCATCTTGACCAGAAGATGCATCAGGGCCCCCTGCTCCGGGGCGATCTGCATGCCAGCACCGGGTAAGGTCCGGGTCTCGTGCGCTAAGGTCGGCAAGACCGCATGCGGGGGTGGCGTATGTGCCAAAATGTAGTCGTAGATTTGATGGGTTAGGGGGATACCTTTCACAATCAGTCCTCGTTATCATGGCCGTTACCAGGGACCCAAATGTGGGCGTTCGGTGGCAACCTTATCATGGGACCGACTGGCTGGCACCCACTGTCTTGACCGAGCAGTCAGGCGCGGTCAAGCGCGCATCGTGATTAAATCGGATGGGGGTCGCGACGGCTTGTAGGAAGCGTTCAGCGGTGATGTGGCGCAGGTTGACCATTCGTTTCAGGAGGCCATTAACGAGGTCACGGAAGTTCTCGGTAATCCGCCCCTGACAGAAGTAGCGGTAGCGAATTTTGGGGCTTGGCAGCAGGTTAGCCAAGTAGGCGGCCTCGGTGAGATTGAGATCATCAGGACCTTTGCCAAAAAACCGTCGCGATGCCTCGGTCACGCCATATATGCCGGGGCCTAGTTCGACAATGTTGACATAGATTTCGAGGATGCGCTGCTTGGACAGGATCTGCTCTAGATGCCACGCCAAAAAAAGCTCCTGAAGCTTGCGACTCAAAGTACGCTCGTGTGTCAGAAACAGGTTTTTCACCGTTTGCATGGTGATGGTCGACCCCCCAAGAGCAATGCGTTGCTCGGAAAGATCGCGCCGCAGCGCATTCTCGATGGCACTAGGGTCTATACCCTTGTGATGGAAGAAACTAGCGTCCTCCGAGGCGATGAACGTTGCGTTCACGTAGCGCGAAATCCGCGCTAGCTCCGTATAGGACGGGGAGCTGGGATTGACCTCAAGATATACGGGTGGTGCATTTTTACTTGCCTGACGCTTGAGCGAGAACGGCCCATTCAACCTCTCGACCGAGTATGCATACGGTGCCTCGTCGACGCGACAACCAAACAAACTATCGTGAAGTGAGAAATAGGTTTCCGCCAAACTATGCGTCTTGACGCTAAGATCAAGGCTGGCAGCCAGATCGCCACTCAGCTTGAAGCCCGTGAGTGCAGGAAGTAAACCCGGTGGGGCCGCCAGCAGTGCCGTCTGACAGGATGACTGGGCAATCTGCCAATGGGCGTTGATGATATGCCCAACTTCGGACTGAGTCTCTACCTGCCAACTACCGTTGAGCGCAATCTGCAAAGGCTCTGGCCCGTAATTTTTAGTCGTTGCGTCGGGCAATTTGATCGTGGCTGAAGTGACAGTCAGCAGTCTGCCACTGGGAACCCAACTACCTACAACCTGACTATCGAAGTAGACGGGACCAATGGGCGTACTACTTACGATGGGAATCTTAACGGTTGAGCCCTGACTCTGCATTTGCGCGTTAAACTGCCAGGTGTCGTCGCTGCGATGGAGATCGACGACGGCGCGCCCGCGGAGCTCTTCGAGCGTGAAGGGGAGTTCTTTTATCAAGGGAGCGATAAAGCTCGGCGTCTTGTGCAAGTCCAAGGTGAGTTGCGCTGCGCTCAAATCCTTCTGCATGATGCCTGTAAGGTCCCAAGCATTGTTAGCATTGGGACTGCTATTTAACTTGCGACGGATAAAGAATCGGTAATCTTTGGCATCAGGACTGAGCTCGAATCGGGCCAGTAAATCTTTTTCGCTGAGACCTGTCCGGGTTTTCACTTCCTGCACGCGTACTAAGACGCGACTATGCTCGCGCTCGATCGCAACTTTGAGTCCCTGAACAGTCAGCATAGGATCGCCGTCACTCGTCAGTAGCGTAATACCAACGCTGCCCATGGAGAGTTCTCGTGACGGCAGGGCGGCAAAGAATTTTTCGATAAATCGCCGCGCCTCTTCGCTACGCTCGGTGAGACTAAACGAGCCTTTTACTGGCGACAAAGTCGCTCCGAGACGCTGATTTTGCGTCTTGATACGCATGTCCGCGACGGCAACACTGCGGATTTCACCGAAGTCTGTATCCAAGGGATTGACGTTGATTTCCACACCGAGCGAACTGATCACCATCTGTGATTCATCACCGATGCGGATATCGACGATCTTCGCTCCACTCGGACTAAACTCAACGCCACCAATGGCTATGGGAGCACCGATTTTCTGACTAACCAGAGCGATCGATGCATCGATACGGGCCCGGGCATAAGTTTCAAACTGCAACCAAGCGTAAGCAAAGAGAGCCAGGGCGGCCGATGCGCTGATAAGCGCCGCCACTAGGCTCTTGAGCACGTCATAATGATGTCGCCGGAGTCGCCGGTAACGCCTACGAAACTTCAATGTTTTTGTGTCTACTGAGGAAGGTTTTAGGAGTGATTTTGGGGGATAAGCTCTCTAATTGTAGCACAAAGCGAAGCATAAGGGATCTGGCGCCCAGAGACGCCAGATTGAAAAATATCAAAAGGGCTTAAACAGAACCAGGTAAACAATGACTAGCATTAGTACGGTCGGTGCCTCGTTGAGCCAGCGCAATTTTTTTGAAGTAGGAAGATTGGCAGCACCCTTTTCAAATCTACCAACTAACAATCCGGCCTTAACCGTAAAATGGGTCAAAGCCAAAACTAAAATGAATTTAGCGCCGAACCAATGGCCCTTAGCAATCTCTGGCATGACAGCAACCATGCCAAGTCCGGCCACGTAGCTCACCACGGCGGCGGGCACCGTGATGTACTTGAATAGCCGCCGTGCCATCAACACTAGGAGGTCTTTGATCTCGCCGTTGGAGCCACGCTCCGCCAGATAAATCAGCAAGCGGTACAAGTATAAAATCCCAGCCATCCAGCTAATGACACTGACCACATGCAGCCATTTGAGCCAAAGATACATCGCGACTTACCTCACCACGAAGTTGACAATTTTTCCCGGTACAAAAATCTCTTTAACCAGCGTCTTGCCCTCGATGTGCCGCTGCACTGAGTCGAGTGCCTTGGCTGCCGCTAGCACATCCTCCTTAGCGCTGGTCGCACTAATCTGCAAGGTCCCACGTAACTTACCGCAAACTTGCACCGAGATGGTCACCTGATCGTCGGCAGTTAAGGCGGCGTCAAACTGCGGCCACGGAGCATAGGCAAGAGTTGCCTGGTGACCAAGACGCTCCCATAGTTCCTCCGCGAGGTGGGGAGCGTACGGCGCCAAGAGCAGGACCAGAGTCTCTGCTGCCTTGCGGCTGAAGTGCGGCTCTTTGTAAGCGGCATTGACGAGCTCCATCATCGCCGCAATGGCCGTGTTAAACTGCATCGCTTGCGAATCTTCGCCCACCTTTTTGATGGTTTTATGCAATGCACGCTCAAAGCTCTCACTCATTGGGGCATCGCTGAGCTTCTCGCTGAGCTCACCACTCTCTTGCAGGATGAGTCGTTGCACCCTTTTGAGGAAACGGTAGACACCGGTGATGCCCGCGGTTTGCCATGGCTTAGAAGCCGTCAGCGGTCCCATGAACATCTCATAAAGACGCAGAGCATCAGCGCCCCAGTCCTTGATGATATCGTCAGGATTCACCACATTGCCGCGGCTTTTGGACATCTTTTCGTTATTTTCGCCAAGTACGATCCCCGGATGCAGCAAGCGTTTAAATGGTTCCTTGGTCGACACCAGACCGCAGTCAAAGAGCACCTTGTGCCAAAACCGCGCGTAAAGTAGGTGCAGCACCGCATGTTCGGCACCGCCGACGTAGAGGTCGACGGGCATCCAGTAACTCTCTTTGGCGGCACTCCAGGGCGCGTCGTCGTTCTTTGGATCAATAAATCGCAGGTAATACCAGCAGGACCCCGCCCACTGGGGCATGGTGTTAGTCTCACGCCGATAGGTCTGGCCACCCTTGTCATAGTTAAGCCACTCGGTGGCCCGAGCCAGCGGTGACTCGCCGTCGCCTGCAGGTTTGAAGTTATCGAGATCCGGTAGCGTCACCGGCAAATCGGCATCTGCGAGTAAATGCGGCTTACCGTCTTTGTCGTGCACGAGCGGAAAGGGCTCACCCCAATAGCGTTGCCGCGAGAACAGCCAATCACGCAATTTATAGGTGACGGCGCCGCGACCAAGCTTTTGGGACTCAAGCCATGCCACCATCTTGGCGATGGCTTCGGTCTTATTAAGTCCGTTTAGAAAGTCCGAGTTTACCAACTCACCGTCGCCAGTGTGTGCGGCGACGTTAATGTCGGCCTCAGGACCACCCGTGAGCACCCGTTTAATGGGCAGCCCAAACTTGCGGGCAAACTCGTGATCACGCTCGTCATGTCCCGGCACTGCCATGATAGCGCCACTACCGTACGAGATGAGGACGTAGTCAGCGATATAGACGGGCAGCTTTTCTTGGTTAACGGGATTTACGGCGTAGGCCCCCGTGAAGACACCCGTCTTTTCCTTACCGAGCGCGGTCCGCTCAAGGTCGGACTTGGACTTAGCCCCATCGACATAATCTTGGATGGCTGCCTTTTGTGTCGCCGTCGTAACTTTAGCCACCAGAGGATGCTCGGGAGCTAGGACGCAAAAGGTCGCCCCGAACAGCGTGTCCGGTCGCGTCGTGAACACCTCAAAACTGTCCTGATGACCGTCGACGGCAAAGCGCACATGCGCTCCCGTGCTCTTGCCAATCCAGTTACGCTGCATTTCCTTCAGGCTGTCGGGCCAATCCAGATCATCGAGATCCTGCAGCAAACGCTCAGCATAAGCCGTGATCTTCAGGACCCATTGACGAATCGGTTTCTTGATGACGGGAAAACCACCGACCTCGGACTTACCGTCGATGACTTCTTCGTTAGCTAGCACGGTACCTAGCTCAGGACACCAGTTGACGGGTTCGAACGACTCGTAGGCAAGTCCACGCTCGTAGAGCTTGCGAAAGATCCACTGTGTCCACTTGTAGTACTTGGGATCCGTCGTGTCGATCTCGCGCGACCAGTCGTAGGACAAACCTAATCGTTTGATCTGCGCCCGAAAGCGGTCCGTGTTGTTCTTGGTGGTGACGCGTGGATGTTGCCCAGTCTTAACGGCATACTGCTCAGCCGGCAAACCAAAGGCGTCCCAGCCCATAGGATGCAGCACATTCAATCCACGCATGCGCTGATAGCGCGCGTAAATGTCCGTGGCCGTATAGCCCTCGACGTGTCCTACATGGAGCCCGTCACCCGAAGGATAGGGAAACATGTCGAGGATATAGCACTTAGGCTTTTTGGGGTCCTCGACCGTCTTAAAAGTCTCGTGTCGGTCCCAATAGTCCTGCCATTTTTTTTCGATTGTCCGAAAATCGTAGTCCTGCCGGCCTTCGGTTGTGCCCGTGCTCATTCCGTCCCTTCCCCATGGTTAGCGCCACGACGGCGACCCTACCACAAAAGAAGGCACGGCCTGAAGACCTAGTCAGACACTTTCAGTGCGCCGGTGGCATCCACGCGGCCCGTTGACGCCTGACGGCCACGGGTTTGGGAGCGGTGTCAGTGAGCTTGATGTAGAGGCCATCAGCAATGCGCCCCCAGCCGTTTTCAACGTCGACAATAATACGTTCCCCGCGGGAGAGCTGACCCACCGGTTCGGCCTTGGCGGACGGACCAGAGCGCAAGGTTGCCTGCTTTACTTTGACATGCCGCACGACGCGATCCTTACCTGGGGGTGGCGTTGCCGCCATCGCCTGGGACGATACTCCGGTCGGTGCTGGTGCTGTTGCAGCAGGTACCGGTGAGGCTGCATCACCAGTAACCGCCGCCGAACCTGCGGCTTCGGCACTCGTATCGCTCGCAGTTTCACCGCTGCCATCTTTGGCTGCTGCGTCTGCCGTTTCGGCGGCACCGCCATCTGCTTGCGGCGCTCCCGCTCCCTCGGCATCGGCCTCCGTGCTGGGGACTAGCCCCTCCTCATCCGACTTGCTACCAGAGCAAGCTACGGTGCCACCGATGGTGAACCCGAGGACAAGCAAAATCCGCCAGTAACTTTGATGTTTATGCATCGCCATGACCTACCCTTTCGCGAGCGAAGCGTTCACCGGGGACATCGGTCATCCGGCCGCGCACTTTAGCGCCGTGCCAGCACTTGGCGTTTGGCAAGGATTCTACTAAGCTAGCAAAAGCGTTAATGGTTATTGCTGCTTAAGGGAGAGCATCCATGCGTCCATGCAACTTGCGGACTTGCTGGCCGCTAGGTCCGCGTCTACTGGGGATTGGCGTCGCTGCCGCGTATTTCGCCACGGGTGTGGCCAGAGCAGAATGTAAAGGCTTGCTCCGTGGCTCCATCGTCGTCGAGGTCAACGGCTGTAAACAAATCGACCCGGAGAAAGTATTCGATCTCAGTAAAGAGCGGTATGCCTGGATCGCTGGCCTTGACCCCGCGGGGAAAAAGCAGGTGTTCGACAGCTACCGTGGCCTTTTTGTGAAGTCCAAGGTGCTCATTTCCAGCGCCACAGCTCAGGGCTTTAACACCGAGACCAATAGCCTGGCAGGCCAAACCGTCTACATGTTCGTTCCTCCACCGACATCGCTGACTTGCGAGTCCACCAACTTCAAGCGGCTCTCAGCGACCTTGCAGCAAGTCTGTTGCGAAGGTGGCGGCAACGCTCCGTGTCTGCTCGACACCTCGTATACCCTGGCCAACGCCCAACTAGCTAAGGCTGGAGGAGTGAGTCAGGCCCGAGTGAAAGCTAAAAAGTCGGCCGTTTACAACCAAGCCATGACTGCCTTCAACAGTCGCAAGTTTAAGGTCGCCGCCCGAGAGTTTGAGAAAGCGCGCGCAAACGGCGACTTAGACATTACAGGTTATTACCGGCTCGGCGAATCCTACCGCTACCTCGATCAGTGCCGTGATGCCCTTGCACCACTTAAGTACGTCTATGACCAGGTACAGGCACGCCAAGTTTGGGCCGATGAAGACGATGCTGCACGGCAAGCCGTACTGCTGCTGGCTCGCTGCCACGCCAAGATGAACGACCCGGAAGCAGCCACCTACATCCTCAACGGCTACCTAAACGAACCAGCGAAGTACCAAAAAGAGATCAATGAAGGTCTCAATCACAAGGATTTTGGCTGGATTCACACGAGTCGTGAATACGTAGATTTTGCCAAAAATGCCCGGCTAAAACTGCGCGACCTGCCTGCTCAGCCTAAGTGATTGCGGCTTAGGCTAACGCGTGGCCAGCCACTGCCGCCAAGCCTGAAAGGCAGCGGCGCGGTGGCTGATCGCGTTCTTGACCGCGGCCGGCATCTCGGCCAGTGTCCGACCCTGCCACCCCGCTGGCGGATTATTGGGCACGAATATCGGGTCGTAACCGAAGCCGTGGTCCCCAGCCGGATGATGCGTGAGATGCCCCTCGAGCGTCCCAGTAAATGCGTGACCTTCGCCCTTTTCGTCCACAAAGTAGAGCGTACAGACAAAGCGCGCGTCAAGGTCAGAGGACGGGCGCCCAGCAATGGCTTTAAGGAGCTTTTGGTTATTGGCGCTGTCGTCACCCTCGCGGCCCGCGTAGCGGCTTGAGTACACGCCGGGGTCGCCACCCAAAATATCGACCACCAGTCCGGAATCATCCGCCAGAACACAGTCTTGGGTCAGGCGTCTGAGCGCCGCAGCCTTGATCTTGGCATTGGCGAGGAAACTGTCTCCGTCCTCGACCCATGACACCTCGGGTGCAAGCTCCCGCGCGCTGGCCACCTGCCATGGCGGATCCAGCGATGCTAACATGGCACTGAGCTCCTGCACCTTGTGGGCGTTGTTGCTGGCAAGATAAAGTCGTGGCATAGTTCAGGCCCTTAGACCGGTGACCGGAGTGTAACGTTATGACTACGGCTGATATCATCATCGCCAAGATTAAAGAACAGCTTCCTTCTGCCCAGATCAGAGCAACTGACCTTACCGGCGGCGGCGATCATTGGCAGCTGGTGGTCCGGGCTGCGGAATTTAAGGGCAAAGGCCTCATCGAGCAGCACCAGATGATCTACCGCGCCCTCGGTGACATGATGCGCCAGGAGATCCACGCGCTGTCCCTGGACACCAAAGAGGCATAACAGGGCCCCGCCCACGCGCATGAGCCGTGGCTATTCGGCGTGCTTGGTACGCGCGCGGATGGCCTCTTCCTGCTCGGATTTCATTACCATCCGCGTAATTTCCGGTGACGTCCGTAGGTAGGTCCTCATCGCATCCAGCATCATCACTTGCTGCGCCATCGGCACCCCAAATATGCCTAGTTCTCGGAAGTGTTCAATCACGTTCTTCATGATCGTCTCTGGCTCAATGCGCCAATGTTCGACCAGCTTTTGGACCTCTGGTGCGTTGTACTTTTGTACGACAAAGACTTCAATCGGGATGGTTTCTAAGATCATAAGCCGCCTCCTACCAACGCGCGTATCGGCTGATACTTGGCCAAATCTTAAGCGTGTGCATTCTGGGTGCCGTGATTGCTTGGGCAACTCGTTCAAACTAGAATGGAAACTAATCAATTTTGCACAAAGGAGCCCAGGGCCGTGAGAACCATTACCACCACTCTGCTTGTCACCTACGCCGCTCTTCACTTAACGGGCTGCCGCGCCAAACACAGCCAGGACAGCTCTCAAGTTGCCGGCCTAAAACAGCCCGAGCTCACGCCAGAGGAAATGTGTCAGGCCAGCGCTAAGGACGCCAAATCGCCACTTGGCATCACGATCACGGCGCTGATCAAAAGCACTGGCACGCCCGACTGCGCGGCGATGTTTGCCAAGTTACCGAGTCAAAAAGAGCTCCAGCTATCGAAACGCGGCATCACGACGCTGAGTCCACTGCGCCTTGCCGAAGCTGTTGAAATGCTAGACATCACGCAAAATGCCGTCACCGATCTGACGCCAATTGCACGCCTAGCTAATCTGCAACGACTTTATGCATCAAACAACAAGATTACGGGACTGCCAGTGCCCAACCAGTGGGGCAAAATATTTGAGCTCAATGTGTCAGCCAATCAAATCACTGACATCTCGGCCGTAATGTCGATGACGGCACTGGAATCCTTCGACATCAGCGACAACCAGGTGCAAAGTATCGTCGCTCTCGGCAACGTGCCTACACTTAAAGTGCTCTTTGCCAACAACAACCGCGTGAGAGATCTCTCGCCTCTGGCATACACGGCTGGGCTGGAGCAGATTCACCTCGAGAACAACGCGGTATTCGATCTCAGGCCGCTTGCTGACCTGAGGGAGCTACGCTACGTGAAATACCTGAACTTCCGCAACAATCCGATCAACAGGTCCGGATGTCCCATTATTGGCGATAGTACGGCGATCACTACTTACTGCCAGAATCTGTTTGTTGATCGAAATTAATGCGGTCGACGAATGGCAGCTTTTTTTGCGTGCAAGTCAAGATTGAGTACGCATCGTTAAATGCAACAAATGCATTCTGTAAGATTGACACTGCCCATTGATGCCTTGGCACCTGCGCAGCGGGTGCCAGGGTTCTGCGCTGTGGACCTTGCCCAACAAATCCTCTATCGGGAAGTCGGCCAGTACTCCAACCATACCGTAGGACGCTTTAGCGTCTCGGGCTTGGTAGGTGGTGAAGGCCGACACACCGTGAGCTTCGCAAAGCGCAGTGAGCGGTCCATGATGGGGCAATGCTGTAGTTTTATTTTGATGAGAATTAAGTCGCTCGAAATGTTCTTAAAGACATGAGATTATCCACCTTGCCGACGTATTTAAGCCCCCAAATTCGTAGTTT
>VGTI01000025.1 GCA_016874735.1 Deltaproteobacteria bacterium | reverse complement strand
ACCAATCGCCACCAGGACGACCTCAAAGGCGCGCGGCTTTTGACCCTCAGTGGTGACAAGCGCGTAATCGCCTTTGTCTTCAACGCCAGTAAGTTTAGTGCCAACTTCAACCGCAACATTTTGCTTTTTGAGTTGGCGTACCAGCTCTTTCACGCTGTCAGCGTCTTCGCTCGGCAAAATTTGAGGCGCCATTTCGACAATGCTGACTTCACTACCAAAGCGCCCATAGAGCGAGGCAAACTCAGTGCCAACCACACCGCCTCCGATGACGCACAGTGATTTTGGCACTTTTTTCAGCGACAAAATGTCGTCGGAATCAATGATCGTTTTGCCATTAGTCTTGGCAAACGGCAGCGTCCGCACGCGCGATCCCGTAGCGACCAGAGCGTAGCGCGTTGCCACTTTAGTCACTTTGCCATCGGCGGCGGTGACGGAAACCTGGCCTTTACCAGCTAGGCGTCCGTGGCCCTCGTAGACGTCGATCTTGTTTTTCTTCATCAAAAAGCGCAGACCCTTGCGCTGTGCATCGACGATACCCTGCTTGCGCTGCATGATGCGCTCCCAGTCGTAGGCGACGTTGCCGACGGAGAAGCCGAGATCGTTAGCATGTAGCAGTTTAGTGTAAGTCTTGGCCGACTCCAGTAGGGCTTTGGTGGGAATACATCCCCAGTTGAGACAGGTGCCGCCGAGGTGGGGAGCCTTTTCGACCAGAGCCGTCTTAAGCCCGAGCTGAGCGGCGCGAATGGCTGCCACCTCTCCGCCTGGACCAGAGCCGATCACCACTACATCGTAAGTCCCTGCCGCAGTTGCCATACCTGTACTCCTGACCAAAAGAAATGCTAGTCACTAGCGTTTATAGGCGGCACCAGGCAAAGGCAAGGTTTTTTGCTCGTGCGGTCTCCAGGTGGCTGTGCCGGCCTCAGGTGGCTTGGCCGCAAACGCTTGGGGCTCAAGGCCTTTAGCTCTATGCTGACGATTTGTCAGGCATTTGTTACCATCAAGTTGGTGGCCATTTTTGCCGATAAGGCAAATATAAGGCGGAGGTTGCCATGGCTAAGATCATCAAGTTTCCAGAGCAAAAGCGCCTAGACGCCGAGGCTGAGCGCCTCCTCAAGGTCGCCGACGAAATTGATGCGGTCATAGTGAACCATCTCCGCGAGGGTCAGATAGACCCGCGGGAAATGGCTGGTGTCTTGGCGCACCGCCTGGGGACCCTGATGCGTCACGTCGACCAGAAGTCGGTGCTTTGGGACTTCTGCGAAAAAGTGCTCAAGGCGCAAGCGGCGATAGACTGAGTCTCTCAATTCCCAGGGCTCGTTAGGTTCGTTGGGCTTTGTTCACTCCACAAGACCGATGTCGCGACGCAGGTCGGCTATACCGGTTTGCTTGAGTACCGACGTTACCGCTACCGTCGGCACCATCAGTCCGACGGCCTCTAAGTGACCTATAAACTTGCGCATCTGCACTTTGGCGGCGGCTCCAGACAACTTGTCGGCCTTGGTTAAGACCGGCAGCACGGCGGCGCGACCGGCAACAAGTGAGCTCAGGAGCTCCAAGTCCTCGTCCCCCGGGGGATCAGAGCGGCGGATGTCGAGCAGGAACAGGACCTGTTTCAATGCTGGGCGCTTCAGGTAGGCGGTGATGAGTTCTTGCCAATGACGCCGTGCCTCGCGGCCGCTGGCGCTGAAGCCGTAACCCGGCAGATCGGCTAGGATGATGCGCCCGTCGGCGCGGTCAATGGCAAAGAAGTTGACCATCTGCGTGCGTCCAGGAGTACTGCTGGCCCGTGCCAAATTACGACGTCCAGTCAGGGCATTAAGCAAACTCGACTTGCCGCAGTTGGAACGCCCCACCATGGCAATCTCGGGAGCCCCTAAATCAGGAAGCTGGTGCGCCCTTTGGGCGCTGGTGATATAGGAGCATTGCATAGATCAGGACCCCGTTAAAATTCTCAATTTGCCGCATGGACTGAGCGGCTCTTACTCGGAGCGGTCCCATGGGAAAGATACACTTACTCGAAGACCACGTGATAAACAAGATCGCTGCTGGTGAAGTCGTTGAACGACCGGCTAGTGTGGTCAAAGAACTGGTAGAAAATGCGCTCGACGCCGGCGCCACCCAAATTGACGTAAATCTTGAGATGGGTGGGCTGCGGAGCATTGCCGTCACCGACAACGGCGGCGGTATGAGCGGTGAAGACGCGGCCCTAGCCCTGCGGCGCCATGCGACCAGCAAGATCCGCGACGCTGATCAGCTCTTCAGCATCAGCTCCATGGGTTTTCGCGGCGAGGCCTTGGCATCCATTGCCGCTGTGAGTCAGTTTTCCCTGGCGACGCGCGAGGTGGGGCAGAGGACTGGTACAAAAATTACCGTCACTGGGGAGGAAGCGCCACAAACGCTGCCATGGTCTGGTCCCGAGGGTACCACGGTGGCGGTGGAGAATCTTTTTTACAATGTCCCCGTGCGGGCTAAGTTTCTCAAATCGCCTGCCACCGAATTCAGTCACATCCTCGAACTTATGCAGTCCTTCGCTCTTTGTCGGCCCACGGTTGGTTTCTCAGTGCGCCACAATGGGCGCGATCACTTGCGCGTGAGCCCTCTAGTACTCGAGGCCGCCCCCTGGTTTGGCGAGCAGGTCCTGCGCGAACGCAGCCGGGTCGTAGTTGGCAAAGATGGCGATCAGCTGGTCTACGTGCGCACCAGCGGTCGCTTTGGTGAGGTTGAGGCCCTGGTGTCACCGCCGGGGCTAGAGAAGGCGACGAGCAAGAGTCTCTACACCTTCGTTAACGGGCGCATGGTCAAAGACAAAGTGCTGCGTTACGGTGTCCTGCGCGGTTACCACAGTCATCTGATGAAGGGTAAGTTCCCCGCCGTTGTATTGCATCTGCGCACCGATCCATCGCTGGTGGATGTCAACGTACACCCAGCCAAGACCGAGGTCAGGTTTCAGTACCCGGACGAGGTGCAAAATCTCATTGCGCTCGGGATTCGCGACAAGATGCGAGCCGCAAATTGGGCCGGTGCAGGGACTGGGACAGATCATGTGACCGGGAGTGTGGTTGGCAGTATGTTTGGGAATCGGGTAGGGGTCACAGCCGAGGCCGCCAGCAGTCCCCGTTCCCCGTTGCCAGCGATGGCCAGTGCGCGGCCGTTCGCAGCGCCGCGGATGACGCTAAGCACGCGGGCCGACGGCGATCTAGCCACGTCCATGCGCATGCCCAGTACGCCCGTGGGCGGTCCCGTATTCGACAAGGCTAGTATCGATCGCTTGCTGGAAACTCCCACCATCGTCGAGCGCCCAACTGCTGTGCCGGCCATCAACTGGGGTGAGCTGCGTTTTCTTGGTGCTTTCGCTCAGTGTTATCTGCTGTTCACGGACCAGGAGCGGATGTTGGTCGTGGATCAGCACGCGTTCCACGAGCGGATTATCTACGAGCGACTGGTAAACGATGAGTCGTTGCTCCATCAAAGCCAGCGATTACTCGTGCCCGAGGCCGTAGAGTTGTCGCCGGCCACGGTGGCACTGCTAGGAGAACGTCGTCAGGACCTGAAGGGTCGCGGTTTTGAGTACGGAGTTGAGAGTACAACTACCGTACTTGTTAAGGCCGTGCCCAGCCTCCTTGCCGGTCGCGACGTGATTGGACTATTTGAACATCTAGGCGACGGTTTGAAAGATATTTACTGCGAGCGCCCAGGCGGCACTGAACCAGCCGATTCCAATGCTGAACTGATGCGCCTCCTACTGGCCAGCGTGGCCTGTCATGCGGCTGTGCGTGCAGGCGAAGACCTGCCGGCGAACGAGGTGCGGCAGCTTTTGGCAGAAGCTTCAACCGTGGATTTCTATCACAACTGTCCGCATGGCAGACGTGTCCTTAGGTGGTGGCATCAATCGCAAGTTGCGCAGTGGTTCGATCGGTGACGACGGAGGCATCCATCAAAAGCAAGGCAAAGAGCTATGTGGTGATCGCTGGCCCCACGGGGTCTGGTAAATCCGCTCTTGGCCTTGCCCTGAGTGAAGCTCTTGATGGCGAAATCATCAACTGTGATTCCGTGCAAGTTTACCGTGGTTTCATGATTGGTGCTGCCAAGGCCACGGCTGCCGAACGATCGCGCGTACCGCATCATCTTTTGGATGTCGTGCAGGCGCATGAGAATTACGATGCCGCCCTATTTGCAGCGACCGCCCATCAGTGCAAAACAGAGATATGGGACCGTGGACGGCTTCCCGTCATCGTTGGGGGGACCGGGCTCTACCTGAGGGCTTTCCTCGGGCAAGGATGGCATAGCGATTTACCTCAGGACGCGCGCTTGCGTGACGAACTGAGGGCGCTTCCCAATACCAAGCTGCTTGAGGACCTAAGGGCCATCGATCCCGTTCGTGCGGCTGGGCTTCATCCAAACGACCGCGTCCGTTTACTCAGGTCCCTGGAGCTTGTGCGTTTGCTCGGGCGTCCCCTGGCGGATGCAGGCTTAACCGCGGAGCAGCCCGCTGATCCTGCCGCTTTGGTCATCGTCATCGAACCATTGCGCCCGGTTCTGCACGCACGCATTGAACGGCGCACTAGAGCGATGTTGGCTCAAGGATTGATTGACGAGGTTAAAGATCTGCTAGCCAGCGGTATCAGTCCTGCGGCGAAGCCCATGCAGAGTATCGGCTATAAACAAGTGTGCGCTTACCTGCAGGGTCAGTTGCGGGAAGACCAGTTGGAAGACGCGATCGTTGCGGCGACGAGGCAGTACGCCAAGCGCCAATGCACCTGGTTTCGGCGTTTAACGGCCGACCTTAGGCTTAGTGGCGATGAACCCTTCGATGCTGTGCTTGCGTCTTTGCGCGAGGGCCTTCGGTGAAGGTCGGTCCGGTTTAGGCTTGATGCCGCCTCCTGGCGCGGCTAATACTGGGAGCTCATCTATGCATGAGGTCCTGTCGTGACTAATCCTATTCAGCGCCCCGAGAGCGAAGCCAAGATTGCCGCCATGTTTGACCGGGTGGCGCCGCGCTATGACCTTCTAAATCGGCTACTTAGCGCTCGTCAGGATCAGCGGTGGCGGCGGCATTTGGCGGCTTTAGTGCCATATCGCCCAGGAGGTGCCTATCTCGACTGTGCGACGGGTACTGCCGATGTCCTCTTGACTGTGGGACACAAGCACCCCGAATACAGCGAGCTCATCGGGGCCGATATCTCCGCAGAGATGCTGGCCATCGGCCAAACCAAGGTGAACACGAGCGGCCTTAAGCAGGCGGTGCGTCTCACTCGTATGAGTGCCGAGGCCTTGGCCTTACCTGATGCCAAATTTGACTGCGTCAGTATTTCGTTCGGCCTGCGCAACGTCGTGGATCGGGGCAAGGCCTTGCAGGAGTTCCACCGTGTGCTCAAAATTGGCGGCACACTGCTGATCCTGGAGTTCTTTATTCCTAAGCGCGGGTTACTGGGTGCGGTGTTTCAACTTTATTTCCACCACATCTTGCCTTTCATAGGTGGGATTTTAAGCGACCGCGACGCCTACAAATATCTACCCCAAAGTGTGGGATCGTTTTATACACCGGACGAGCTACGCTCCGCTCTTTATGAGCGAGGATATATCGTCGATTCCGTGAAATCCTATCTTTTCGGTGCTTGCCGTCTGGTGCAGGCTATCAAGCAGTGACGCTGGTGATTACTGCGCCATACCGCCTTGGATCCACGACTCTATGAGTTTGATGTCGGCATCGGCAGGTTTGCCGCTCGTTGGCATTCTTCCAGCTTTCATCGAGGCGAGGGAGGCCGCGGCGCCCGCCTTTGCTGCCTCGTAGTTGCTGAGATTTGGTGACTTACCGAAAAAGCCACCACCGTGGCAGCTGGTGCAAGCTCGGCTTAGATAGGCGCTAACGCCGCCTGAGTAAGTGACAGTCTGCGCCATGGGCTGTGTCCCAGGCAGCTGCTGCGAGGGAAGCTGACCTGCAGGCGGAAGGGGCTGGGCCGCAGTTATCGGTGTGACGATCCCGTTAGCTATAGCCGCTGCGGTGCCGCTACCTTTGGCGGTGGCTGGCTTCTCGTCGCAGTTAGCTTCCTCGTCTTCTTCTTCCTCATCGTCTTTGGCGCTTGATTTTTTATCGACTAGGGCGGCCGCTTTCTTTTTATCAGTCTTCTTTTCCTCAGTCTCCGTCGCCTTACAGGCATCGCCGCCGCCAAGGTTGCGTCCCGCAAATGGTTGCTGGGGGGCAGCCGGAACACTGCAAGCCAGAAGTAAAAGGCACGTAGTTACCAGCGTGGTGGCAGTTCGGCTTACAAAAGCTAAAATACTTAGGTTGGAATGGTTGCCCATGGTGATTGCCTCTAAGGGTGTAGTTCCATTTTCCTGTGTCACCCTTATCGGCATTTTGACGAAAAACTTTAGGCAAATACGTGAGAAACCCACCTAACTAGCCGTCATAACGGCTGATTAGGTGGGTTCGTGATTTGCCGCGCTGCGGGTTTTTGGCTAGAGGCCGACTTCAACACCGAGCAGCACTGCTTGTGAATCAAGGGTGTAGGTTTTCGAGTCGTCGTCAATGGTGACGTTGTTAACCTTAACGGAAGTGGATTTCCAGCTCTCTTTACCGTAGTTGGCCTCGAACAGGACCGAGATCAGGGGGAGCACAGAGTACTTGGCACCAACGCTTAGTTGGGTGCCGCTTACTTTGGCTGCGCGCTCAAAGGGGACGCTGAGTAGAGACGTGTCGATGAGCTTACCTTTTACCAGCCAGGTCCCGTAGACGGGGATATTAAGGCGGACGTAAGGAGTGATGATCGGAACGAGAGGTATCCATGCCATGACATCGAGCCCAGCTTCCATGACAGCGCCCGCGTCAATGGACGAGGCCCCGTAGATACCCTTGAGCTGAGTGGTGTCCAAAGTGCCGGCGGCAACACGAGCACCAAAGGAGACGGGAACCAGTGGGATAGGACTCAAGTGCGCAGCGACCGCAATTTCTTGCGAGCTCACTTTTGTCGCAGGATCGGTGCCGAGTTTATACCAACGGCGACCGACCATGCCCTGGGCATCAATAAGAGCCAATGCAGCGGTGCTTTGCAGTGTGGCAGCCATCAGAATGGGAAGTGCTAGAACTCGTGTAAAACGTGACAACATGCGCTACCTCCGATGTAATCAATGAGAGATCCGATGAACTATCCGATGAGAGATCCAATGAATGTGCTACTTAAGACTGTATGCGAGAGTTAGGCATTCGTCATCATTTTAAGATGGTTGGAATCCCTGCCTGCACGGCGAGTACGCTCGCGGCGACACGAGCCAAACGTTGATTGGCCAGGCCTAGATGTTGGCGGAAGAGGCGCTCAGCCATGCGACTCGGTGCCGGGCCGCCGCCGACCTCGGCCGTCACGATGACAAAACGCGTGTCCGCACGACTCCTCAGTACCGTAATAAGTTCGTCAATACGCGAGTTCAGCATCCCAGTTCGCCCGTGTTCACTACCGTCGGCATCGTCGCTGTAGCCAAGCAGCAATGTTGCCAGCCACTGGTTCACCGAGTCGATCAGGACTTGTTTTACGTCGGCGGTGGCGCTGCTTACCGCGAGCGCGAGATCTGTTCCAGCGTAGATGCAGTCCCAGGTGGCTGGGCGCAGTCCTTGGAGTTCTGCTATCCTACTTTGAAAGGCAGGTTCGGTCGGTGGCGCTGTACCGATGACTAAGGCTGGTAGGTCCGGTCTCAGGCACTGGATGGCAAGTTCTGATTTACCGCTATGTGCATTGCCTAGCAGGAGAATTGGGGATTTAGATTGCGTCCAGGCTGGACGACTCTGTACTTGCGAGTTATTCATGGTGTCCCTTTAGTACTTTGAAACAGTCCATAGGCACGTGTGGTTCAACACTCAGGAGTCTATGGATGCCTGTAAATGAGGATAGCACTGGCATGGGGTTTATCGAAACGCTGCGGGAGCGCGGTCTAGTCGCTCAAATTACCCACGAGGACGAGCTGCGGGAGCACTTACAAGAGGCGCCGCGAACTGCCTACATCGGATTCGATCCCACGGCGGCAAGTCTCCACGTTGGTAGCCTGCTTCAAATTATGACTCTCAGACGATGGCAACAAGCCGGAGGCCGTGTCGTCGTCGTGGTGGGTGGTGGCACAGTCATGGTCGGAGATCCGACTGGTAAATCCGAGCTACGCCAGATGCTCACAGCCGAGACGATCACCAACAACATGGTGGGTATCAAGAAGCAACTTGCCCACTTTATCGACTTCTCGTCACCCGCGCGTGCGGTCATGGTAAACAACTACGACTGGTTGGGACCGCTAAACTATTTAGATTTTTTGCGCGAGATCGGACCTCATTTTAGCGTCAATCGCATGCTGACGGCTGAATGTTTTAAGCAGCGTCTCGAAAAGGGGCTGTCATTTCTTGAATTCAACTACATGCTCCTGCAAAGCTACGACTTCCTCCACTTGTACCGCCAAGAGCGGTGCACGCTGCAGATGGGCGGTGATGATCAGTGGAGCAATATTCTTGCAGGTATGGAACTGGTGCGGCGCCTAGCCGGTGGCAAGGCGTTTTGCCTCACGACGCCACTTCTCACCACGAGTGACGGGCGCAAGATGGGTAAAACGGAAAAGGGTGCCGTATGGCTCGACGGTACCTTAACCAGTCCGTATGATTACTTCCAGTACTGGCGTAACGTCGAGGATAGTGTGGTTGGCAACTGTTTGGCCTACTTTACCGAGTTGCCCATGGCTGAAGTTAGTCGTCTTGCAGCACTTCCTGGTGCAGGTATCAACGAAGCAAAAAAAGTGCTGGCCTTCGAAGCTACGCGCTTACTGCACGGCAAAGAGGCGGCCGAGCAGGCTGCCCTTGCCGCCGAGAAGCTTTTCGCCGGCGGCGTTGCAGCTGGAGGCAACGAACCAGAGGTACTGCTAGCGGCCTCCGATCTTGGTGAGGGGCTCGGAGTCCTAGATCTCCTGGTCAAAACTAAAGTAGTGCCGTCCAAAGCGGAGGCGCGACGTCTAGTCGAGCAGGGTGGGCTAGCCATCAACGGCGAAAAGGTGGATGATATCCATGTCAAAATTGGCAAAAGTGCATTCAAGGGCGATGCTGGCTGCCTGGTGAAAAAGGGTAAAAAGCACTATTTTCGCTTGAGATTATCGGATTAGCCTAAAGTTTTTGCCGCATTGTGCCGAGCTGGGGTCAAAGGTTGCAAACCCGCACCAAGGGGTAGCGTTATGGCTGGGATGCTGAGGTTTTTTTGTTTAGTCGTCACGGCGACCATTCTAATGCCCATCGGTAGCCGTTCAGCACGCGCGGCACATGTCGAAGCCAAGAAGGATGGGGTCGAGGTTTACGCCGATGCGACCAACAAGAGCCAGGTGCTGACCACACTGAAGTCAGGCGAAGCGGTGGTCGCCACGGAACGCAAAGGGATGTTCTGGGCTATCAAAACGGCTGACGGCAAGGACGGCTACGTATCGGTACTCGTCGTCAAACACAAGCCCGATAGCGACGGCACTATAGCCAATGCTATCAAGGCTGCGAGTAAAGAGGGGCGACCAGAAGGTGACGGTTCGGACGCACGCGCGCGATCGGCGGTGATGGGTGTGCGCGGCTTAGCTGAAGACGACAATATGGCGAACGCCTCGAACGTGCGTCCTAATCTCAGGGCAGTTTACAGAATGGAAGATAAACCTGTTGCGGACAGGAAGATCGACGAGTTAGGGCAGAGCGTACTGAAGGAGATAGCTGGCAAAGCGAGCGCTCCGACTCCTGCGCCGGGTAAGTAACGGGATTTTCCCAGCGAAGGTTGCTCTACGTCTAAGGTTTTACTAGTCTAGTAAGAACTATCACGTAGACAGTTTCAGCTGTGAGGGCCCCGATGATGATTCTGGACTCGCACGTCCGGCGCCGGCGTAACATGCTCATTTGCACGGCAAGCCTCATGGCCGCAGCGGCTTGTACGATGAAAACGCACGGAACCGATTCGGCGGAAAAGGCGGCAGAGCAGTCGATGACACCCGAGCAGCGTGCGATATTTGAAGATTATCGCATGGAGGTTGAAGTTGGGCGCAACATGGCTGGCCGCCTCCTCGGTTACTACGGTGTGGTCGAAGATCCTAAACTGGTCGGCTACGTCAATCAGATTGGATCTTATGTGGCCAGCTATGGTGACTATCCCGAGCGCCGCTATATGTTTGCCGTCCTCAAACATGAGTCGGTAAACGCCTTTGCATGTCCAGGTGGCTACATCCTAGTCACTATGGGGGCGCTGCGCAATGCGAACAGCGAGGCCGAATTAGCCGCAGTCTTGGGACACGAAGTGGCGCACGTGGGCAAACGTCACATGTACGATGCTCTCAAGAAAATGAAGCAAAAGGATATCGATGAGGCCAGCGCCAAAAAACGTGCCGCGATCGATAAAGATCCTTACCTCAAAATGCGTCAACGTCCAGAGACCGACTCCGCCTCCGCTGCTGGCTCACGACTGGCGACCTACCTGACTGGGAAAGCAGGTGTTGGCCTTTCCATCATGGCGGCAGCTGCCGCTGGCATGCAAATGATAACGGAAAAGGGACTCGATAAAGATCTTGAATACGAGGCCGATCAGGAAGGCGTGAAATACGCAATCAGAGCCGGCTACGAGCCTCGTGCCATGATGGCCTTCCTGAAGAGACTTGAAGATCATAGTGCCAAAAAAGTGAAGAACCTTGAGAAGACTCATCCACCTATGAAAGAGCGCCGTGATCAATTAGCTAAGGTGCTGCTGAGTCTCAAGGCTGAAGATATCATTGGTGCGGACGGACAAGAGCGATTCAAAAAGGTGAAGGCAATTTTTCCGGTACCAGAGGCTGGATGATGGCAGCCGAGAAGCAAAATAGACCGAGTCGTATACAGGGGGGGGAATTACATGCGCAGTCGCTTGTTGCTTTGCAGTGTCACTGCTGGGCTAGGTCTATCGACAGTGGCAACGCCCACTCGGGCGGATCAGTTCCACTACAATAACGTACTTGTGGGCACGAGAGCGATGGGCATGGGCGGTGCTTTCGCCGGCATAGCTGACGATGCCTCAGGCCTATACTACAATCCTGGCGGCCTCGCATTTGCGTTATCGAATGACATCCAAGGCTCAGCTAACGCATTTTACGGTAAAAATACGGTATACAAAAAGGCTCTGGGCTCAACCGACTTCTCTGAGGAGAGCTCGGGTTCGCTGACGCCGTTCTTCGGCGGCCTCCAGAAGCTCGATCGCTATGTCGAGGGACTCGTCGCAGCCTTTGGGGTTTACTACACCGACGGTGATCTCAAAGATCAAGATACGCCCATAGATCGTTTCCAGATCGGTACCACCGTGATCGATCGTTACCACAGAACATCGAACGCTCGCGCAGCCACTTATTTTGCCGGCGCCGGTCTAGGTTACCGCGTGCTTAATAATCTGGGTATTGGCTTTGGTCTCTCTTACTTTAATGCTGACGAGTTGGTGCAAGAGTTTCAGTACGCCAAGCAAAGCTTGCGCATCAAGCTGAGCGACGGCAGCACGGTAGACGGCTGGAGTATTCTGGCCAGCAATATCCGCCAGCACCTAGCTGTCTACGGGATGCAACCCACTTTGGGCGTCCAAGTGGCTTTGCCATCAGGATTTACGGCGGGGCTGACGGTCAAAAAAATCTTTGTCGCCACGCAGAGTCTCGAAACTGCTAGTGACATCAGCAAAACTCTGGTCAGTGACACGCAAAACAACGCAGCCACCGTAAGCGGTCCTGCCTTGACCATTGCTAGTCCCATTCAAAATACGGTCACCAAGCAGGTGACCGAGTCGAAAAACCCCGTTGGTGATATGCCCCTAGAGGCCCGCGTCGGTGTGGCCTGGTTTGCTAGTTCCTCTTTTGTATGGTCCCTGGACCTCAGCTATCACGACGGAGTCACCGATGCCGACGTCAAGACCGATCCAAATTCCGTGCGTGCGGCTTATGCTAAAGAGGCCGTGGTCAACCTCGCGACCGGGGTCGAATGGTACGTGACACCGACATTTCCTGTGCGATTTGGCATATTTACAAATAACGATGCGCGCCCGGACGTCAAAAAAGGGACCGCCGATGCGGCCAGCGGCCAGACCTGTTCCCAAAGTCTTGACTACTACAAAAAATATTGTGCCCAGCCCGATCATGTTGACTACTACGGCGGAAGCCTGTTTATTGCCTGGGTGCAGCCGAACAGCCAAATTGCGGCCGGGATAACCCTGCAGTCAGGCAACGGTAAGGCGCAAAAGCTCGGTGACGACGCGGTGCAGGAGGTTAAATCCAACCAGTACACGTTTGCGTTCTCGGCAACCCACAACATGTAAGCCGGCCCGGAGGGGCGGCAGTAGCGGCAGCGGAGTTTTGAACTATGGCGACAGAGACAGTCCCTTTCACGCGTGAAGGGTTTCAAAAGTTAAAACTCGAGCTTGAACAGCTGAAGACGGTCGAGCGCCCGAAGATTATCAGGGAGATCGCCGATGCCCGGTCACACGGGGATCTGTCGGAAAACGCTGAGTACCATGCTGCTAAAGAGAAGCAGGGATTTATCGAGGGCAGGATTGCCGATCTGGATGATAAGCTATCGCGAGCTCAAGTGATCGAGCCGAACGATGGTGAGCCTGACCAGCGCGTGCGTTTTGGTTCGTTTGTCACCGTGACGGATGAGGATTCGGGCGAGGACAAGACCTACCGTATCGTTGGGGATCTTGAGGCTGATCTAGAGCACGGGATGATCTCAATGAGCTCGCCCTTGGCTCGGGCCCTGCTCGGTAAGAGGGTCGGTGACCTTGTGGAAGTCCGCGTGCCCAAGGGGACGGTGGAGTACAGCGTGACGGAAATTAGGGCGCGTTGACTGTGGCCTTAGGCCCTAATGCGACTCAATTATGTAGTGGGGCTTTGCGATTCGTAAAGCGTCGCGGGTAAAGTCAGGTCGTCATTGGGCCGATAGAGTGCTCATGATGGACGCACCTAAAAAACGAGCTCCGCACATCACGATCGAAGATGTCTGCTTCTACTTTGATGGCGTTGCTCGCGACCGTTTTGATTCCGCGGGCACATCGCGCCGATCCGGTGAGGTACTTGCCTTGCGCGACAGCTTGATGCGACTGCCAGAGGCCGAATTCGAAGTGGTCATGCGGACGCTGCGTCGTGTAGTCACCGACGTTGGTGACGAGCGCTCCCCTGGCAACGAGTCGCCGCAACGAGCAAAAACGCTGTATGACTCGGTGCGTATGCCAGCGAGCAGCAGTAGCAAAGGTGCGGCCAAGGTTTCGCGGACCTGATAAATTTGGTAATACACCATATCTAGTCAGTAACCGAGGAGCGTGCGTGCCACCAGTTAATCCTGAGCAGATTCAGCTATTCAACACCCTGACGCGGTCCGTTGCCACCTTTGAGCCACTGAAGGCTGGGCAGGTTGGACTCTATAGCTGTGGACCAACGGTCTATTCGTACGCCCACATTGGCAACATGCGCAGCTATATTTTTGCCGATGTGTTGCGCCGCACCTTAGAGTACTTCGGTTACCAAGTTAATCACGTGATGAACATTACCGACGTCGGTCACCTGACAGACGATGCCGATGCGGGCGAGGATAAACTCGAGCTTGGTTCGCGGCGCGAGGGCATCGATGCTTGGGCCGTTGCGCGCAAGTATACGGACGCCTTTTTTGCCCATGCCGCGATGCTTGGTATCAAGCATCCCACGGTGGTGTGCAAGGCTACAGACCACATTGCGGAACAAATTAGCATGATCAAGGCTCTGGAGGAGAGGGGATACACCTATCGAACGGAGGACGGTGTTTACTTCGATACCAACAAATTCCCTACCTATGCTGATTTTGGCCGGCTTGATGTCGAAGGTCTACAGTCCGGACATCGCGTGGACTCGAGAGACAAGCGCAATAAGACGGACTTTGCGTTGTGGAAGTTTTCCAAGCCGGAGGATCACCGCTGCATGGAGTGGGATGCGCCCTGGGGGCGTGGCTTCCCAGGTTGGCATATCGAATGTAGTGCTATGTCGATGAAGTTCCTTGGCAGCCAATTCGACATCCATACCGGGGGTGTCGATCACATTCCGATTCACCACACCAATGAGATCGCGCAGAGTGAGGCAGCGACGGGTAAGGCCCCTTTCGTAAAGTTTTGGATGCACGGCGAATTTCTCGTCATCGACGACGCCGCAAAAATGAGTAAATCAAGTGGTCAAGTGCTGACGGTGCAGGCCTTAGCCGATGCCGGATATTACCCATTGGCGTTTCGTTTATTGGCATTGCAGTGTCACTACCGTAAGCAGCTTAAGTTTAGTTATGAAAGTTTGGCAGGTGCGCAGCGCGGCTACGAGCGTCTATCGCATTTGGCTCTGCGTTGCCTCGCTGACGCTGGGGGCAAAGTCCCCGCGGCCACGCTATCGCCGACGGCCGCAAAATACCGCCAGCAGTTTCGCGCAGCGTTGGCGCAGGATCTTAATATGCCGCAGGCGGTGGCGACTCTCTACAGTCTGCTCGAGGATGCGGCGCTCACGGCAGCAGAGCGCGTAGCCCTTGTCGCTGAAATGGACCAAGTGCTGGGACTGGACGTCTTCACACCGATGCCAGCGGTGGGCGCTATACCTCCAGAACTGACACAGATGTTGGATGAGCGTAACAGTGCTCGAGCTGCGAAAAATTGGGCACGAGCTGACGAGCTGCGGCGGGAGATCGATACGCGCGGGTATGAGATCTGCGATTCGCCCCAAGGTAGCTACCTGAAGAAACGGCTGTGAATTTTGCAGCGCTCTTACCGCCCGGTTTATACTGATCCTACGGCATGAACCACAAGGCGAGGGCGCTCATGGAACAATTCGAGAAGCAAGAGTTCAAGGCCTTATCGCCTGGTATTGGCTTGGGTCCAAAGCGACCCGGGGGCGGTGGCGGCACGCGGCAGGCCACGCCGATGAATCCGCCAGTGGCCACGCGCAAGACTGGCGCGTCACAGCGAATCTCTGCACCCAAGACGCCGGAGCAGCCCCCTCGGGTCAATGCGGCCGTCACCGCCCGCGTAATGGCACCAACCTGGGGTATACGCCTGCAAGCCTACGTCATGGATTTCTTTCTTGTCGTGACGACGCTGGCCGTGGCCTTTGCGGGTGTCGTCGTGTACACGGTCTATAACACGTCCCAATCGGGTGACCTTAGCGATCTATGGCAACAACGTCCCGTCCAGCTACTAGCCTCAGCCAGTCCGCTTTTAACGCTTGGACTGGTTTATGCGGTGTGTGTTGTTTACATGCTTTTCTTTAAGTTATTGGTTGGTTCCACGTGTGGTGAGAGTTTGCTTGGTATTTCCACCAAAATCGTACCTAGTACCGCGAGAGCTAAACAAAAAAACTTTTAGCTCTAAAAAGGGCCACTATCTTGACACAGGTAAAGTGGGATATGTATAGTTTTTAGTAAGCCAATGCATCGTTATTAGTCAGTTTCGACCCGCGTCAGTGCTTTGACGTTTGAGGAGGGGCGATGAAACGCTCGGGAGCCGTCAAGTTTCCAAATTCCGTGCAGTTGTTTAAGTTCTGCTACAAAGTGCTGATGAGTCAGCGCGGGGGCAAGGTGCACGATCAGGATGTGGGCTCTATCCTGAGCTTCAATCCATCCGATTGCAGTCACTGGAAACGCGGCGAGAAAAACGTCCGTTCCGTGTTCTCGCTCGCTAAGCTCTCCGAAACGCTGCAGGTGGAGCCGATGCTGGTCCACGACGTAGCGAGCGGTGCTGTCAGCTTGGACGAGGCTTACTACGAGTGGCAGGAGTCCAACAACTTCCGCGCCGTCGTCGCTAAGGCGAACGAATGCGATCCCGCAGTTGTTGCCGCCACCCGGAGCCGTGTCGAGGCTTTCGTGGCTGAGCTGCATACTCAGGCGCAGTTTTCCACGCCTCCGCTCTATCTGCCTGAAGTGATGCGATTCTTCTCGTTCATCACCACGCAGCCTGCTGACATGATGGACCGCCTGAGCCGTATCCTGCGTGTAAAAACGGGCCAGTACCAGATCCAGTATCGCAAGGGAGATCTCAAAGCTCCGACGCGGATGGCAATCGTTAAGGACCTGGCGCGGATCGTGTTCCAAGGCGAACGTTCCCGCTTCCCAGAACTCGGCGATGCCGACACGCGTCTACGCGACTACGAAGAGACCATCTTCACCGCTTCGCTGCTGGCGCCTAAAGGCCCGCTGCTCGCCGAGATGGCCAAGCTCGATAATCGCAAAAACGTGGTGGCAGAACTCGCCGCTACCTTCTGGGTACCGAAGTCCCTAGTTGGCTTCCAGATGGCTGACATCCTTCGCAGTGGCGAGCGTCCGCGAGTGACCGTGGTCGCTGGCGAACAAGTCACTGCAGCTGAGTCAGCCGCACTGTGAGCCCAGTCTATCCTAGGTTGTCCTAGGTTGTGAGGCACTAAGCGGGTAGTTTGGTTTTAGTCGTTGCGAATCACTCTGAGGCGGGTAGCAGTCTTACGGCTGCTGGCCGCCTTCGCCTTTTGTAGGGCGATATTTTGCCCCAGCTGAGGCGCACCGAGTTCCATCAGGCGCATGATCACGGCGCTGTGTGCAACTGGATGACCGCTGATTTCCGCCAGTGCGTTGGCCGTGGTGGCCAGCCATTCGTGCTGGGCAGCGGTGAGTTTCAGAGTGATAGCGTAGGCGTCAGTCAAAGAACTCATGAAGGGCTCCTTGCGATCGGTGGGTTGCGATGAGAAGTCGAATTTAAATGATATTTTAATAAAAATCAATACTATTTTAATATTTTTATTAAAATTTTTAATATTTCAATATCCCTGCCTTTTTCAGGATCCGCTACGGCTATAGGCGCGGCAGTGCCCGGGGAGGCCCTGAGCCTCCGGAACCTAAGGTTTTTTCGGTCTCGTCCGATACCTCTATTGCAGGAGTCAATGCATGGCCTAGTGGATGAGGTCGGGACATGGTGAGCGCGTTAAAACTATGTGCGGTGGCAGCGCTTTTTGTAGCTGCAAATCCCGCCGCCGCCGTCGTCAATTACTCCGTCGAAGCCTACACTGACGCAGTTCTTAAGACGCAGCCAGGGCTTGCGGCGCAGCAAAATCAGCTCGAGGCAGCTCAGTCGGACGAGCGCCAAGTCGGGCTTTTAACCGCGCCGCAACTACAGACTAAGGTTACGGCCGTTAACGACCGCAGACCACCGCTGTCGCTGGCCCCGGGTTACAGCTCCCTGACTGGCAACATGATTCAGGCCAGTGTCGCCCAGCAGTTCAGTACTGGCACGATGGCTAAACTGACTTTCGATTTACAGAGTGTTCACTTCAATGACTTTAGACTGTCGCCTCAGACACCAGGTGTCGATCAGGAGATCCACACCTTTGCGCCGTCCTTTGAACTGAGCCAACCACTGTGGCGCGGAGCTTTGGGGCGATCGATTCAAAATCAAAAAGAACTGATGGGAGCACAGAAAGACACGCAATCTAGCAGCCTGCGTATAAAGACCAAAGAGGTCAAACTGGGCGCCGAACTTGCTTATTACCGCCTGGCATTTGCCCGAGACAGGGTGATGATAAGCGAGACCACTTTGAGCACCGCTGAAAAAATTCTCGCCTTCGTGAAATCCAAACAAAGCCAAAATCTCTACGAAAAGGGTGACCTTCTGCAGGCACAGGCGTTAGTTGAGTCGAGACGTCTAGAACTGCAAGAAGCCCTCTCGGAGGTGCGGTCTGCTGCATTGGCGTTTAATGTCGGACGTGGGGTGATGTCGGATCAGGTGTCTGAAGGAATCTCATCGCTACGCATGATGGAAGTCGCCAAAGATTCCCCCAAAGTGGGTGTCGACAAACAACCTGAGCTAGCCATGATTCGTAACCAGATTGACGTAGCGAGTTCGGCCATGGCCGTGGCTGAGGAGCAGAGTCTACCGTCGCTTAATGCGTTCGCCTCTTATGGTCTTCAGTCACGATTCGATGATTTAGCCAAGACCATGCGGAACACCATAGATCCGTATAACCCCATGCTGACTGTTGGCATCGCTCTTGATATGCCGCTCGATCGTGACCTGGTGAAGGCTGCGACGGAAGCGGCGCGACACCGGCGTGTCGCCGCGCAGAATTTACTCGAGGATGCCACGCGGAATCTAAGTCGTGCGGTGACTGATCTGAACATCAAGCGCAGCGAAGCCATCAAGGTTTATGCGATGGCAAAGTCACTGGAACTGGTGCAGGACGAAAAATTAAAAAACGAGCAACGTCAGTATCGCAACGGGCGCTCGACCACCTATCAGTTGCTCATGTTTTCGCAAGACCTAGCTATGGCAGAGCTGGGGCGTGTGAAAGCAGCCTATGCAGTCTATGTCATCGACGCCCAACTGCGGCAGTTTAGGGAATAGCGCCATGAATATCGCTGATCTTTCCATCCGTCGACCGATCTTTGTCTCCTGCCTAGTCATTATTATGCTGGTGCTGGGATACGTCTCGATGAAGCGGTTGAGCGTCGAAATGTTTCCTGACGTCGCACCACCTGTGATCAGTGTGATCACAGCCTATCCGGGCACCGGGCCGCGCGAGCTTGAAACTCTAGTCACTAAACCAATAGAGGACGCCGTCAGCACTATCGCTGGTCTGAAGCGCGTGACCTCGGCCAGCTTCGAGGGTGTGAGCCAGGTCGTGGCCGAGTTTTACATGGATCAGGACATTAAACAGTCGGAGCAAAGGATCCGTGACAAGGTGAGTCAGGCCAAGGTGCGCTTTCCGCTCGGTGTCAAAGAGCCGATAGTGCAGGCCTTTGACTTCTCTGATCAACCCATTGTGACGATTGGCGTCCAGAGTGAGATGGGAGCGGCCAAACTTTTTGACCTCGCGGATCAACTGATTAAACCACGTCTCCAGCAAATTCGTGACGTGGGTAGCGTAACTGTGCTTGGTGGTCGTAAGCGTGAAGTACAGGTTCTACTCGATCGTGACAAGTTGCGCGAAAGAGGACTGTCGGCACGATACGTCGCGGGGCGCCTCGCTGACACCGGTGCCAACATCCCAGCTGGTAAGGTAAACGACGGAGCTGAGGAAAAAGTGTTTCGCAGCCGGGGCGAATTTACTTCTCTCAAGGAGATCGAAGCGAGCGTCCTAAATCTCTTTGGTAACGATAATCCCACCCGCATTCGCGACGTAGGTGTCGTAGTCGATGCGCTTGAGGATGAGAAAAATAGGGTCTACGTCGACGGCAAGAAGGCGGTGCTCATCCAAGTCTTTAAGCAATCAAAGACCAACACTGTGGCTCTGGCCAAACGCGTTCGCGATGACATGCCTAAGCTAGAGAAGTTTTTGCAGTCGCAAGATCCAAGTCTTAAGTTGACGTTGGTGCGTGACGGGAGTCGCGAAATCAATCTGAATATTTCTGACGTCAATGAGAGTATATTTCTCGGGATTGTGCTGACGGTTATCGTGGTTTTTCTTTTTCTTGGTAACTTTCGCTCAACTTTAATTACCGGTCTAGCTTTGCCTAACTCTCTTTTGGGATCTTTTATTTTGATGCAAGCCTTTGGTCTCAGCATCAATGTGGTGACGCTACTGGCGCTTAGTCTTGTGGTCGGTCTCTTGATCGACGACGCGATCGTCGTGCGTGAAAATATATTCCGCTACATCGAGCAGGGGATGAGCCCGCGTGAGGCTGCTAGTAAAGGTACCTCTGAGGTGACGCTGGCAGTCGTTGCAACCACTTTAGTCGTAATGTCGGTGTTTGGTCCTATTGCACTCACTACAGGATTGGTCGGAAAAATCTTGGCTAATTTTGGTCTGACAATCTGCTTTGCCATGATTATTAGTCTATTTGATGCATTGACCATAGCGCCAATGCTTTCAGCCTATTTTGCTGGCAAAACTCACAGTAGTGGAGTTACAGAGTCAGTATTTTACAGGTATACCATCGGTGGCTTGTTAAAGGGCTTTGACCGACTGCAGACTAATCTTGAAAATGGCTATGAGAAGCTTATTCGTGTAGTAGTGCGATTTCCGATCTCAACCGTGCTAGTCACCCTCGCTGTCTGTTTCGCCTGCTTTGCCACAGTTGGTTCGATCACTAAAACGTTTCTGCCAACGCAGGACGCCGGCGAATTCACGGTAAATCTGGAATTGCCGCAAGGAACTAATCTCAACCGGATGGATGAGGTGTCCCGCGAGGTCGAGAACGTCCTAACGCAATTAGCCGAGATCGACACCGTGCAGATGACGGTAGGGAGTCGTAACGGGGAACCAAACAAGGCTGACTTTTACGTGCGATTAAAGCCATCAACTCAGCGTAAAAGAGCCCTCAGTGCGATCAAAGAAGACGTACGAGAAAAGCTCAGCAGCTTCAGTTACGCTAAGCCCACGGTTCAGGATTTTGACTTCACGGGTGGCGCCAAGGGGCATCCATTCATGCTCAATCTTCTCAGTGATGATACCGAAAATCTCCGTATTTATGTCGCAAAGCTACTGGCTCATCTACGCAAGGACCCAAGGCTGAAAGATTTGGATACCAACGACCGTACCGGCAAGAAAGAGTTTAGTTTTGAGCTAAAACCTGGTCGGGCTGAGATTTACGGCATGAACACAGCGTTGCTCGGGCAGGAACTCAGGGCGCAGGTTCAGGGGATCCCAGCCACCGTATTCAGGACGGCCGGCTATGAGTACGAAGTACGTGTCATGATGAAAGACGGTGATCGGGATCTGCGGCGTGATTTCAACAAGATTTCCGTGATGAATTTAAACAATCGCTTAGTCCGCCTGCCTGATGTTGCTGATGTCAAGGAAACCGTTGCCCAAGCGTCGATCGATCGGCAAAACCGTAGCCGCTATATACAGCTGTCTGCTGACCTTGCTGCCGGGGCCGGGATCGGCGATCTTGTAAACGATATTGAAAAACAGTTTAAGTCGGGTGATCTCAAGTTGCCGGCAGGTGTTAACTACGCGTTTATCGGTGAGAGCGAGAATTTTGCCGAGCTGGCCGATTCCATGGGACTTGTGTTGATCCTGGCGATTACATTTATCTATCTGGTGCTCTCAAGTCTTTACGAGTCATTTGTGACACCGCTGACCATCATCGCCACGTTGCCATTGGCACTTTGTGGTGCCTTTGTGGCGCTGCTCATGCGGCACGAGTCGATCAATTTATTCAGCGGCCTGGGTATGTTGATGCTCATGGGGGTATGCTGCAAAAACTCCATACTGCTCGTCGACTTCACCAATCAAAAGCGCTCTGAGGGTATGGCACTCAAGGAGGCTATTCAGTTGGCTGGGAAGACGCGGCTAAGACCGATCCTCATGACGTCGTTGGCACTCATCGCCGGGACTATTCCGGTTGCTGTTGGTCTAAACGAAGCCAGTAAGCAGCGCGTTAGTATGGGCGTTGCCATTATCGGGGGGGTGATAAGCTCGACAATCTTAAGTCTGATCGTCGTGCCAGCGATCCTGCCATTTTTCTACTGGGTGTCCGACAAAGCTTCGCAGCTGATACACATCATCGGTAACGGTAAAAGGTGTGAAGGGAATAAGGCTTCGGCGGATGCCGCTAGATGATACGCCCTGCTAGATAGCTGTAGCCAAAATAGTCTTTGCCATTGATGAGACGCATGTCGTTGGCGTTCGCGTCGCAGCTCTGATAGATCTCGTGCCCTTGAGCGAAGGGGCATAATCTATGCTGGGAGCGATATTTTTTTTAGTCCTCTGTTGGTTGACCAGGCCAGGCATGTGGGACCAGAGTGTGGCGGCATTGAAGCACCTGCGCGCGCAGCTCCGTCTGATTCGCATCAAAGTGCGGTCCGGTGACTTGGACTGGCGCCCTGTGAGCAGTGACTCAGAGTTACCATCAGAGCTTGTTCGTGTCATTGATCACGCTTGGCTCGGTGGTAGATCGATTTACGAAAGCCTCTGTAGTTTAGAACGTCAATTGACTGCGGCGGAGAAAGTCCTACGCGAGCAACGAGAACTCTTGAGTCTATACTGGAGTCGCGGCAGTTTGGCAGGACTGGTGGCCCTAGGTATCGTCGTTATGGAGCCGGGTGGGACGCTACGGCACAGTCATCTAGCCGCACAGATTCTCAGCGGAGGTCTGGCATTTGGCGTGTTCATAGCTGGTGCTTTGATCTTTCGGCTTGCGCAGATTCCTCCCTGGACGTCGCAGTTGGGTCCTGGCTTTGGGGTGGTCGCATCCTGGTTGGCCTGTCACATTGACGGTGATGCTGGTTCATCTGGACCCTGGTCGGCAGCGATCGAGGCGCTGACTGAGCGTGAATTAAGTCGCGGATTGAGTTTACTGGTTGATAAACGGTGTCTTCTCGATGAGTGGAGTGACGAGCAGCTTGGGGTCGCCAGGCATCGCGTAGCGGTGATCTCTGATATACTGCCGCTAGGTGAGCTCGTAGGACTGGGTTTGCCCCTCGTTATCATGATATTTCAGGCGTTTGTGTAGATCTGAGGAGTAGACGTGGCAGTCAGGCCTTGGCGAATTCGATGTTGTCGCCAAGGTTAAGTAAGCTATGATTTGGAGTAAGCGAGAGGAGATTTTATGCGAAAGTACCGTTCATTAGTTGTAGCAGGTTTACTTGGCTTGGTATCGGCCTGCGTGACGGAGGGGAGGGATTTCCGCTCCGACATAAGTTGGATTCAACCCAATAAGACGAGCATGCAAGACGTGAAGCTGCTCCTGAGAGATCCCTATTCGGTTGGTAGCTCCAGCGGTAAGCCTACTTGGACCTATGGATTTTATAGATACCGACTGATCGGAGCCAGTCATCAGAAGGAACTCAAGTTTTATTGGAATCCCGACGGCACGGTCGGTAATTATTCTTTCAGTTCTAGCTTTCCCGATGACACGACGCGTGGCCACGTAGGTGCCGCTGCGCCCGTGGCTCCTGCAGCCGGTCATGCACCAGGCGCGGCCCCGCTGCCAGAGTACTAAATCTAGGAGGTGGTTGATGACGGCGTCGACGGATCTACTTGCGACTGTGGCGCCGCCGCAGCCACCTAAGCGGCCTTTATTGCCAGATGCCCGTGGATACTTTGGAGCCTTTGGTGGTGCCTATGTGCCGGAGATCCTTCGCCCGAATCTCCAGGAACTCGAGCAGGTATTCGCCTCTGTCAGGCACGATCCCGTGTTTTGGGCTGAGTATTGGCGTGAGCTGGCGACATTTAGTGGACGCCCTACGCCAGTGACACCCCTGCCGCACCTGAGTAGGTATTTAGGTGGCGCTCAAATCTTTCTTAAGCGCGAGGATCTGGGCCAGACTGGAGCTCACAAGGTCAATAATGTCATCGGTCAGGGACTGATTACCCGCCGCCTAGGTAAAAAGCGCGTAATCGCCGAGACCGGTGCGGGCCAGCACGGCATCGCGACCGCGACTATGGCGGCGCGCTTTGGCCTTGAGGCCGTGATTTATATGGGGGCAGAAGACGTTGAGCGGCAGCGGCCCAACGTTTTTTGGATGGAACAAATGGGTGCCAAAGTGGTGGCCGTCGAGGCTGGCGCTCGCACACTTAAAGACGCCATCAACGAGGCCTTGCGCGATTGGTCGACAAATTTTGCGACTACCCACTATCTGCTTGGTACAGCTTGCGGGCCTCATCCCTTCCCTGCCATTGTGGCCTGGCTACAGAGCGTCGCTGGGACGGAAGCGCGGGCGCAGATGCTGCAATTAACAGGGCGGCTTCCTAGCCGTGTGTATGCCTGTGTCGGTGGTGGTTCGAATGCTCTCGGTATTTTTCAGGGATTTCTCGATGAGCCTGAAGTCACCCTTGTGGGTGCTGAAGCCGGGGGGCGTGGATCAGGCTCAGGTGAGCACGCGGCGCGGATCGCAGGTGGTCAAGGGCGCCGCGGGATTGCTCAGGGCTATGAGACTCTCTTTTTGCAGACGCGTGACGGGCAAATGCTCGATACGCATTCAGTTGCAGCCGGGCTTGATTACGTCGGTGTGTCTCCCCTTATTGCGGCCTTATCTGAGGCTAAACGTTTGACGATGGCAGTTGCACTCGATCAGGAGGTGGTCGAAGCGGTGCGTCTCCTGATGCGCTACGAGGGTATCATTCCGGCTTTGGAGTCAGCTCACGGCTTGGCGGTAGCCATCCGCGAGGCACCGCGGCTAAAGTCCAGTGACTCACTGCTCGTCAACCTCTCTGGTCGTGGCGATAAAGATATCTTTACGATTGCATCAGCCCTTGGTGACGCCTCATGGGCCAAGTTTCTTAAGCACAAGGCTGACAGCATGATGGAGCAGGACCATGCCTAAATTTGATTGGAATTTACGGGCTAAAGCTGAATCCATCAGCCTGATGGGGCATGTGATCGCTGATTTTCCGTCGCCCGCAGTCGCCCGCAGTATGATTGAGACGATGGTTGAGGCTGGGGTTAAGGTGATTGAGATTCAGATTCCCTTTTCCGAGCCGATGGCCGACGGTGCTCTCTTTCTTGCGGCCAACCACAAGGCCATAGCTCAAGGGGTGGATTATCAGGCCTCGCTAGCTCTTTTACGCGAAATGAGCGCAGCATATCCACATGTGCGTTTTTTGTTTATGTCGTATCTCAACGTCATCTATCAACGCGGCTACCAGGAATTCGTCACCGACGCGGTGGAGCATGGCGCCACCGGAGTGATTGTGCCAGACTTACCAGTCGAGCATGCCGCTGCATTAGAGCTCGCTGGTGCCGCGACTGGTTTCGCTAACGTTCGGGTCATTCCCCCTAATGTGACTGAGGGACGACTACCTGAGATTTGTCGTGATGCGCGTGGTCTGATTTATGCCGTGGCTCGGGCAGGCGTGACGGGAGCAAAGTCGGATTTCACGCCGGTCGGCGATTTCGTCCGTCGCATCAGAGCCTTTACGCAGGTGCCCATCGCCGTTGGCTTTGGCGTCCGCGGTGCCGAGGATGTCAGGCAGCTTAGAGGCATCGCCGATTTGGCAGTGATCGGCACGGCTTCCTTGCAGGCATTTCAGGAAAAGGGAATTTCTGGCGTGAAGACTCTTTGGCAGGAGTTAAAAGCCGCGGTTTGAAGGCTGCATCGTTGGTTGTAACATCCTGAAATAATTTGATAAAGTGTGCGCCGGCGGTCCGCCCTCCTGCGATCCTAAGTTTTTCCACGGTTTTGCCGACAAAATCCAGTGGGGGAGAGCGTTTACATGTACCGACTCTCTCGTCAGTTAGGGTTGCCATGCGGTGCGGCAAACACAAGTGGAGCAGTCTTGCGATAGCCTTTGGGCTATTCGTGGGAGCTGTATTGTTTGGCGCGCCAATCTCTGTCTGGGCGGCACCGTTTGCACTCAGCTACTCGGGACGCTTGACCGCTGAGTCTGGAGCGCCTCTGGCTGGACCTCTCGACATTAAGTTGCGTTTTTGGTCCGCCGCAGTAGACGGAACGCAGCTTGGACCCACTCTCGAATTCCTGGCAGTCACGTTAAGTCAGGGTGTCTTTACAGTGGCGCCTTCGCTCAGCGCTGCAGATGCTGATGCCATATTTGGTGACGGCACCAGTAGTGTGTATGTCGAAGTGAGCACAGCGGATAAAACTTATCCACGTCAACGTTACAGCTATGCGCCAATGGCCCTAAGGGTGCCAGTTGATGATAAGACCATCGGTTACGATGCCAACGGTGTCCTGTCTCTCAACGTGGGATCTAGACCAAGTGCGGGGCATTTTCTGGCTGTTAATGGGGCAGGGCAACTTGCGTGGGAGTCGCCACCACTGACCAATCTGGCCGGGCAGACGCTGTCCACGGCGACACCTAGTTCTGGTCAAGTCATGACCTTTAGCGGGGGGGAATGGCGACCGTTGATACCTAGTCTCGGCAATAGCAGTGGTACGCTGACGGTGGGATCTGGTGGAACGGGTGTCAGTTCATTTACAAACAATGGCGTTTTAATTGGTGCGGGATCCATGCCACTCTCTGCGACGGCTGCGGGTAATCAGCACCAGGTGCTGACGGTTGATGGCAATGGTGCACCGCTCTTTGGCGCCGTCCAGCTCGGCCAGGCACATGCAGTCACGGGTCTTTTACCCATCACCCGCGGTGGCACGGGTGCGGATCTCACGAGTAGCGGCGGTAATGGTCAGTACTTGAAGCAGGCCACTTTAGGAGGAGCCGTGACCGTCGGAGCCTTAACGGCCACAGACATTAACGCTGCGCTCGGTTACACGCCACTTAGCAAAGCTGGCGATACCGTCACTGGCGCTCTTCACCTAAGTGCAAACGACGTCAAGGACGCCGGTAACGTCACTCTTGCAGCTGCCAAGACCCTGGGCCTTGGCGTATTTGACGCCAACTCCGAGCCGACCATGATTCAGCTGCTTGACGCTTCTGGGGCGCTTTCTCTGGATAAGGGGCGTGTGTGGTTCAATAAATCGACGAACCAAATTAAGTTTTGGGACGGTAGCACGGCCCTCTCTCTTGGCGTCTCGGGTGCGGGTGTCCAAAGTTTAAATGGTCAGACTGGTAGTGGCCAGTCCTTCGCCGTCGTCAGCACGGGTACCAGTCCAGCAATCACGTCAAATGCCAATGTGCATACGCTCAATCTACCGATGGCCACAGCGAGTGGTGTTACGGCTGGACTACTAACCAATGCAGATTACACCGCGCTTAAAGCTAAACCAGATGCAGTGAGCGCCGGTACAGGGATCGCGGTCGCTAATACCTCGGGTACAGCTATGATCAGTTTACTTCCGATAGGCACCGGCGGCACTTACACTAAGGTCATCACTAATGCTCAAGGTCAAGTTAGTGGTGCCACTACGTTAGATCCTACGGATTTGCCGCCAATGGCAGCGACTAAGATCACGAGCGGTCAGTTAAGTGTCACTCAGGGTGGTACTGGTGTAAGTGGTTTCACCAACGGTGGGGTCGTAGTGGGTTCGAGTGGCATGCTGTCATCGACCGCTGCCGGTAGCAGCGGTAACGTCCTCATCGTTGGAGCAAGTGGCCCAGAGTTTAGCGCTGTTAATCTCGCATCGACAGCTGCGGTCTCAGGGGTATTGGGTACGGCCCACGGTGGCACTGGGGTGAACGGAGCCGCAGTATTTCCGAGTAGTGGCACAGTAGTGACACGTGATGCTGCGGAGACACTTACGGGAAAGACGCTGACAACAGCCGTCATAAATGGCAGTTCAACCATTAGCGGTGTCACCGTCATCGATACGACCGGTACGGTGACATCGGGAGCACTGACGGTGCTAGGTGAGGCGCGGGTTCATGGTGACGGCACGAGCGCCAACAAGCTTACGTTTACGGACAAGGGAAGCGTCAACAGTATTTCGCTGAAAGCACCAGACACCCTGACTGCATCGGCCGTATTTACTTTGCCATCAGCTGACGGTGGATCAGGTTATGTACTCAACACCGATGGCTCCGGTAACTTAGGATGGACAGCTGGTATGCCGCCTGTAGGTGCTGCAATTGGTGACTTAACTGGGTCGTTTCCCGCACCGCAATTAGCCGCCAGCGGCGTGATAGCCGGAACTTACACGAAAGTAGCAGTCGATGCGAAAGGCCGTGCCATCTTTGGTGATACGTTAGTGGCATCAGATCTGCCGCCGATCCCAGGCACTCTAGTGAGCGTTGGTGCGGTTGCCGTTGCTCATGGTGGTACGGGTGCCAGCACCGCAAATGAGGGCTTCAATGCCCTGTCGCCGATGGCAGCTAACGGTGACCTGATTTATGGTGGGACCTCAGGAGCTGCCACACGACTGGCAGGGAATACCACCACCGTTAAGCGTTTCCTCTCCAGCACGGGTAGCGGCGCCGCAGCTAATGCCCCTCAGTGGAACACTCTTGCATCGAGCGACCTTCCCGCCCACAACGCCAGTCTCATCACATCGGGTCAATTAGCCATCAGTCAGGGCGGAACCGGGCTCGGTACTACACCGGCTAATGGTCAGGTGCTGATCGGCAACGGTGCGGGATATTCGCTCACAACGCTCACCCCTGGTACCGGCATCAATGTCACTAACAGCAGTGGCACCGTTACGATTGCCGCCACTGCAGACGCTTCTACTAAAGTTAGTCTATCTGGTGATACGATGACCGGACCTCTGACAATCCCATCGAACGGCCTGACGGTAGGTAATAATCAACTGGCATTGGCAAGTGGTCGCGTCGGGGTAGGTGTGACGTTGCCAGCGCGAGCCTTAGACATTGAGTCATCCGATGGCTATCAAGTGCGCATTGGTAATACCCAGGCAAGTCAGAATTATGACGTCGGTCGCGACGCTAGCGCCGGAGCCTTGAGTTTTTACGGTAACCAAACGGGTTCAACCGGATACAGCTTTGGTGGTGTTGATGGGACGCGGATGGTGATTGACGCTGCGGGTAACATCGGCGTGGGCACAAGCACACCTACTGCCAAGCTTCAGGTCGCTGGCCAGATCGTCTCGAGTCAGACGGTCGTGGCCAGTGGCGCGACTGCCGACTTTGCTGCTGGCAATGTGCAGGTACTGCAAAGTGTCGGAGGCACTGCAATTACGCTAAACAATATGCAAGATGGCGGAGCTTATACGCTCATAGTCTCTGATCCGACGTCGCGAACCTATACATTTACAAATTGTACGAACCCTCATTGGCTATATACTAACGGCCCAACCACGGTAAACACACGCACGATCTACACCATCATCAAGACGACCGAGAGTAGTGCGACTCACTGTTATATCTCGTGGATTACGGGGCTTTAAATGAAGTGGAAGTCGCCATTGATGTTGATGTGCAAGGGGCTTTTATTAGTCCTTGTAGCTGCCTCAAATGTCGGTGCTGGATATTATAATTTGCAGGGCTTTCTGATTCGTCGGTGCGAGAGTGGCACGCAAACGTTTAGCTATACAGGGAGCAATCAAAGTTTTCAGGTGCCTACCGGCTGCCTCAAGATCACGGTTAAAGCGTGGGGCGGTGGCGGTGGTGGCGGGGGCACGGATTCAGGCATCAGCGGTGGTGCGGGCGGTGGTGCGGCTTATGCCTCAAGCCAGTTGAATGTCGCCTCCGGAGAATCATTGACCGTGGTCGTCGGTGGCAAGGGAAACAATGGCTCCGGCAACGTCAGCGGGACCGGTGGCGGCAGTGGCGGATTTGGTGGCGGTGCGGCGGGGGGTACTAGTGGGACGACCTGCTGTTCCGGTAGCGGCGGCGGTGGTGGTGGTTACAGTGCCGTCTTGCGAGCGACGACGATGCTCATAGTTGCCGCTGGCGGTGGCGGTGGCGGTGGTGCCGGTGTAGGGAGTAACGGTGGCGCTGGTGGAAGTGGCGGTGTTAATGGCACTGCGGCTGGCGGTGTGGCAGGCACGGCGGGAGCTAATACGACGAGCACAGGCACCGCAGGCACCGCATACGGCACGGGTAATGGTGGCGGCGGTGGCGGCGGCGGCGGCGGTGTGACTGGTGGTACTGGTGGTGGCGTCGCTGGCACGGATCATGGCGGCGGCGGCGGTGGCGGCGGTCTGAGTTTAGCGACAACGGTGACTAACGGCTCTGGAACTAGTGCTGGTAATGCGGCCGACAGTGACCGGAGCGGTGCTGGCAACGGGGGCGCTGGTGCTGCGCAGGGGACGAGTGGGCGCATCATCATTAGTTGGTGATGAGACAACTAGCATGCGAAGTCGTAAAAACCTGATTCCTAATTTTCGTCGCGACAATCCTATCGAGGTCTGCAGTGAGCGCCGGCCCCTGCCATGATGCAACTCCTTCAGGCTGCAGCTCATTCGTCGGGACCACGAGTTGCATCCCTCGCACTGGCAATTGCTTCTGACAAATTAGCTCGAAAATAGCATGACCGATGATATGACGGGTGATGACCGAACCATCCTCAGCAACTACGGTAATCACACCACCCTCGTCAAACATCGTCAGACGATCCTGCTCCCGCGTACGGACGATGCCAGGCACGCGCGCCGCAATCTGTCGTGCATTAAGTGCGGCCTTGGTTGCTGGATACGTCATCCAAACTAAGGCGTTAAAAAAGTCATGCCAGTTACGGCTGCGTGTTGAGACTTCACCATGGTTGAAAATGCGCAGCTCATAATCGTGCTCGTCCTTGCGGCGGCGTCTGGCAGCACCTCGCGGCCGCGGCTTAGCGGGGATAAATTGAATGGGAACCCCCGTTGCCGTCTTGATTCCAAGACTCATGGCGCACTGACTTAGGCAACGCTGATCAGGGAAGTCTTGGAGCGGAGGCAGTTGCTCAAATGCTTCGATGATGAACCTAAAGTCAGTGTGTAAGTTGCCGAACTGACTGTCCCAAATGTTTACTTGCAAATTTGAGGGTGCGCTTGCCAATGCCCAATCTCGTGTATAAAGGTGACGCGCCTTTGGACCAGTGGTGTCACCGTCTCGTCTACCTACACGAAATGATTGGAAAAGAAAAATAAATTAAAGATTTGCACAGGAAGTGACGAGCTAGAAGCTATCAACTTTGGGGGGAGGGGGCACCATGGGATCAGGAGTCTCCACTTTAGGTTTGGTGTTATTATTGCCGGCATGTGCCGTCGGTGCTTCGGCTCCGGAGGGGGTAACGACTTGGTCCGTAGCAGAGGACTACCGAGAGCCACAACTACCGCTCACAGGCTATGCCGAGAGCTCAGGCAGCTCACTTGCGACTCTAGAATGTAGTCGCCTGGCTCCGGTGGCGGACGGCATGATTGGTAGTCATTGCCTCGTTGTAGACGTCGCAGGAGAGGTTCTCGATCTGAACCGTGCAGCCGCATCGTGGGAATGGGCCGTGCGTGCTGCGCCGGGGTGTCAACCACTTGAGAACGAACGACGAGCCTTTGGTTCCCCGACCAGTTTTGAGATAGGTTTCCAGGGCTCATCCATCGACACCTGCATGAAGAGCTCCGTGGTGTCGGTTGATGTGATGCCGCAGTCAGGTGGGGTTTACACGCTCATAACGCAACTTGAGTAAGCGGCACGAGGTTACCTTGCCGGTCTAGGCCACTTCTTTGGCGACACCATCGACGTCATCAGATCCAACGACAGCGAAGCGACGGGATAAGCGCTCGAAAAGGAAGCGGCGTTGCTCGGGGCTGATGCCGATGATTTTAAAGCCGTGCTCGAATGCATGCGTAGCCCCCTCCGACTGACCGGAGGCCAGGCGCTGCTTATGGGGGGTGCTCCTTTGGCTCCAGCGTACTTCCACAGTTAATTTATCGACGAATTTAGCGCGGAGCTCCTCGTGCAATGCTTGATCGTTGACTCTGACTTCGACGATGAGTCGTGACTGACGACCAAATTGTCTGACCGACACTCCTCGGAATCCAAAACTAGAGAAATCGCGCACCACGAATTCCTCGTTGCCGCTACGCAAAACGATTGTCCCTAACTCCCTCACGGCCAAGCGTTGATCGATGACTTTGATGCCTAACTGTTCAAGGTAAGCTCTCTCGGCGCGTCGCAATTCTTCGATGCGTTGTCTGAATGGATCGAACTCGTAAGCTGTCACAGAATCCGCCCTGTGCTTAATATGGATAGCGACGGGTGCAAATTCATCTGCAGCATAACCAAGCTCGACCAAATGGCCGAAGCAAACATCGCTAAACATGACTTTAAACGGTGTGCACGCAGTCTCCAGGCGACTAGCAAAGTTGACACCGGCTCCTATCATTGTGAAGTCAATCCTCGTCGCTCCACCGAGGTTGCCAATAATCATGCTGGATGAATGGATACCGACACGAACTGGCATAATTAGTTTTTTTTGACCCTGATCGAGATCGTTCAAGACTTGCATGATTGTGGATTCTTGAATCTTACGCGCAGCCAGAAAGGCTCGCTGTGTGTTGAATGCGGCGCTGAATTGGGATTGGTATCCGAAAAAGCATAGGAGTCCATCACCTAGTGATCGGTCGATGTTGCCGCCAAACTCTCTGACGATATCAGCAATGTTGTTGAGGCGCTCGGATAAGGCGTCGAAGACCGACTCCGATGGTAGCGGAGCCGCTAATTGCGAAAATGCCGCAATATCGATGAACATCGTAACGATCTGATGTTCTTCCTGATCCACTACGCGCGCCGGATCGTCTTTGGCCTCTGGTGATGTGCCGGAAATCGCTCTTTGGCGCAAGCGTCTCAGTATTTTGGCGTCATCACGAGCTAGCTCCATACTCATAAGGGCAGGTATAGAGGCATTGAAAAAGCAACTTAGAAGGGAGCCAACTTCGAAAAATAAATTTCTAACTATCGATGGTCGGAGCACATGGTACCAAGACAAGATCGAGACTGTGACTGCAAAAAATCCGCAACTCAACCCCATCCTGAGTAGCTGGGGAATTCGTGAATCTCGGTCCGCGTAGGGGGTTATCTGAACAAAAATTAAAAAGCCGATCATGATAAAACTTAGCAAAAGTGGGCGCATGCTGGGGCTGATTGCGGACACAAGTACTAGGGACACCGCCGTCATGGCTAGGTATTTACTGTTGAGGTGCCTTGAGGTTTTTTTGTCACGGTCGACAAATTCTTCTGATTTGGCTCGAAACGCTTCGATAGCGAAAATTGCTACGATGACTGCCCACGAGGAAAAAAGCGAGTACCGGTTTATATCGTACATAAAATCAGGGTAAATGCGATCGAGGAACCCGGACGCACTCATGGCCACATAGGCTGTTGCGAGATAGTAAAGTCCATACATAGCTTGCGAGGACTTCCTTAGCATCATCGCAGTTAAGAGGTTGAACATGGCAACGGCGAGGGCGGACCCAATGACGAAACCGACGAAAATACTGATGCGCCGCTGCTCATCGGCATAACTTGAGGCCGATAGAATCCGTGGTGCGGGGGCCGTGGTGCCAAGAATCACACTGCGTAGATATAGTTTTGCATCGTTGGCTTGAGGCTGATTGAATTCGAATACCCCACTTTGATAGGATTCAGATTGCTGGGTTTGCAAGTTTGATGCTTTGACGATTAGGCCGTGCTCTACTAGATAAAAATCCAGAGATCGGTGCATAGGGTGGTTGTTGCTGGCGACGTAGCTATCTGCGGTGGTGGCACGGAGGTCTTTAATTACAGTTTTAGTCCACGTCACCGCTGGTCTTGACAAGGTCTCGGGCAGGGATCTCGTAGCTCCGGCTTGCCACGAAGTTGCTGGCAGGCGCATCACATCGGCAATACTCAGGGAGCCGGACTCATCGTAGAAATACTCGTAGGATACCGGATCGATCGGCTTATTTTCGAGATCAGGCACGATCAGGGCGATGATGGCGATCACGAAGCCTATGCCATTAGTCATGATGGCTTTGACGACAGGATTTTTATTATTGAATGCCATCTAAGCCACCATGTCATCTGTCGCGGCAGTGAAACTTCGTAGCGTTTGGTAGAGGAAATCCCATTGATCCGGGTGTCCACCAACCACCTGGACGCCGTGGTCATAGCCGTCACCACTGCGACGGCTCCAGCGCACCTCAACTTCAATGGTGGTTAGCATTCTATCAGCCAACTTTTGATTGATCGCGTCTATGGATGATCTGAGCTCAATCGTTAGATGAGATTTTTGAGCCAGAAAATTTGCCCCCCTCAGGAGAAAGCCGCGGCGCGAGAAGTCGCTGATGATTAGGTCGCCGTAAAGTGATCTGGCAGTTAACTGCACACCGGTGTTGACAACGTGACGTACGTCACGCACCTGGTCGCCCATACGGTCCAGGAAATGGCGATTCACGACGGCGAGCTTATCCATACGATTCTTGTGAGGGTTGATTTCATACGCAGGCACGAGCTCAACCTGGTGTTTGATAGCGATGAGAGTCTGGTTGAAATCTGCAACATCGTATCTCTGCGCTTTGAGCTCACGGTAGACATCTTGACTGACCATGATTCTATTCTGCGCGCATGCTGTCTCCAAACGGTTGGCGAAATTGACGCCATTGCCGACCATGGTGAAATCGATGTGGATTGAGGACCCCATGTTCCCAATCGTGACGCTGTCGGTGTGGATACCTATACGGATAGGCAAAGGTATACGAGGCGTCTCTGTCGTAAGCGTGTCGTAGATGCTGTTGACGTAGTTTTCTTGGATTTTGAGGGCGGCCTCAAAGGCCTGGCCGACATGGTTACGGCTGTTAATGAGCCCGGATTCGTAGCCAAAAAAGCACAAAATTCCGTCGCCGAGGGATCGATCGACGGTGCCACCGTGGTCGATGATGATGCGCGTTATCTCTTCCAACCTCATAGAAAGCTCGTTAAACAAGGTCCTTGCATCGACACTTTCAGCAATTCGGGAAAACGAAGCTGTATCCACGAACATGATCGTAACGTACATTTTGGACGGAGCGAATTGTCCTGCAAAGGTGTCGTCTCGGTAAGCGTTGAGTTCCGTTACTGGAATATTCTTTGTGACGGCTTCACGCAGTACTTGACTTTTGGTGGTCTGGGTATCTACCTGCTTAGCCATCGCTGCCGAGAGAAAAAGTGCACCCCAGGCAGCTCCAATCAGGAAAACGCCGTCCATGCCGAGTAAACTTGTATAGGTCCGTGGTGCAGACACGATTTGCACGATGGCTCCGATTAGGACTCCCGAAACGGCGATGAAAAACCTAGAAACCTCCGGTATATGGATCCGCGGCAGACAAAGAGCAATCGTGAAGATAGCGATCCCAATGACAACGCACACAAGAAGTACGAAAGAAATGCCTGGTTTTATGAGGAACACGCTTGGGAGCGTGAGAGCCGAAGTTTTTAGAACTAGACTCAGAATGCGGTGTAAACGTGGAAAATTTCGCTTCGCATTCAAGAATGAGTCGACGAAATTTAGGTATGCAGCAATAATTACGAAACAGAGAAGCAGCGTTGTGCGCATCCATGTGTCGAAGTCGAAGTGGTCAAAAAATTCCACAAAAGTTCCGTTAAACGACATGGCCATAAGTAAGGTCGTCAGCAGAAATAATGCATAGTCAGCGTACATTTTTTGACGCATTTGTATGGCAATAGCGACATTATTGATGACAAACCCGATGAGGAAGCCGACAACCAGACCTATAGCTATTTTCTTGAGCCATGAAAGATACAGGTCGCGCTCTAACGTATGCAATGCCAGCGGTCGCACGTAAAAAAAGTTGCTTGCATGACGGACATATAGGGTAAGATTTTCGCCAGTTTTCTGCTCGAATTGAAATGTAGAACGTGCATGTTTTTTCGCCCCCGGCTGAATTGGGCGATCCATCCCCGTCAACTTCCGGTCGATTATTTGACCGTCTCTCACTAAATAAAAATCAACTTCGGGAAAAAATAAGGTGCCGCCATCGGCGACGAAAGTTTGGGAACGCGCAGTATGGGTGGCGGGTATCCGTATACGTCTCCATATCTCGTGATCGTGCACAGTGAGATCGAATATCGTGTACAATTTGGGCGCTTGCCATTCCTTTGTTTCGGCCCCAATGACCTCATTGATCGATCGTCTGGGAATGTTTTCGTGGAGTTGTTCGATGGGAAAGCGCGCAAGGTCCTTTTCGGCAAGGTCTGGTGCGAGGTTTGTAAGCATCACCAGTAGCGGTAGAGCTACCAAGGAGCGAATCATTAACCCGATATTTCCCGGACGAAGCGCCAAGATGAAGCCCCTCTGGATCGAAAGAACCACTGCTCGCTAATCGGTAGACCATTCCCAAAACTTGAGGTTTGAGTCAGCATCAAGGTTTTTTATGAGTTTCGTTGGCTACTTAAAGGAGCGGAGCACAACCCCAAAACACTGCAAAAAAAGCGGGAGGGGCAGGCAAAGGCCTGCCCCTCCCCGGGGACGAAGGGACGACACTAGCAAGGTAGGGACTTACCTTGCGGAACACTTGATAGCTTGGGTGGCAACCAGATTGCGGATGGTCACGGCCAGGTTGTCAGCACTTTTGAGCTCGATTAGACGACCAGCACCGGCGACTTTAGCCGCTAGGCCTCCTTCGCCTTTGTTGCCAACGAGGGCTTTTAGGTAGTCGTCAAAGCTTGTAAAGTTACTCGCGTACCAGTTGCTGCCGGATGCTTTGGCTTGCTCCTGCAGTCGGGTCATTTGCTTGACATGGCTATCAGCCATCTCGGCTAACGTGCCGCCGTAGATGACCACGTAAACTTTGACGCCTGCAGCCCGTAGCGCTTCTGCTTGGGCTTCGACAGAGCTTGGATTGGCATCAGTAGCCTGACCGTCAGAGATGAGCACAGCAACTTTTTCGCGATTATCTTTTGCTGCGCTGCTGAACACGTTAGTGGCAGCAGTGAGAGCGGCGGCGTATGGTGTGTAGCCGACGGGAGATCTAGTAAAGCGAACCGTATTAGTAACGCCAGGTTTTGCAGCCTCAGTCAAGGGTTGCCAGTTGAGCTGGGTCTGCCAGCCAGCGCGTTCATCGGTACGCGTCGGAAACGATGCTATGGCGATGCGGGACTGAGCGAGTGGATCACTGGCTGCTTGAACTCCGGCTTTAGCGAGCATGTCATAGGTGTCTAATATGGCTTTTTCGCGCGCTGTGGGTCCACCACAGGACGCAAACATGTCGGCACCTAAGATGCCCTGGACACTACGTGGCGGACAGTCGGTATTGCTGTTCGATCCTGAGTTATCGACGATGAAGGCCAGCTGTACACCGGTTAGCTTTAGCCCATCGCTGCAGCTTGGTTGGTTGTTCGTGCCCATTATGGGCAGTCCCGATGTGGGCGCGGGGGAGGTCATCTCGACCTGAAGTTTAGGTGTCTCAGCGGCGCGCTCTGGCATGGTGCCAGCGAATTTTGCCGAGGAGCACCCGGTGATGATTGTGGAAAGTAGTAGCCAGGGTTTGAACGAGGCAACGGTCATAGAGTGAGCATCCGGTTCAGTGGGCGACTGGGTTAGTAGGACGAGCGACGAGGAGAGGTAAGAGGCGGGATGACCATGACGTCATCATTAATACTTTTAATTGAATATTATTAAAATGTCAATAATTTTATAATTTATTATACAAAAATCAATATATTCAGTTGGTTGACAAATCACCCTGCGGCCCTCAGTGTTTAAAGTAGCTCTGTATCCTCCTGTTAAACGCCGTAAGGATGACTCCAATGAGTAAACTTGATCTTCCTGGCACCATGGCAGCGCAGCGTGACTATTTTGCTAGCGGCAAGACGCGCAGCCTCGACTTCAGGACCGAGCAACTAAAAAAGCTGCGCACTGCCATTAAATCGATGGAGGGCGAAATTTGTGCTGCCCTTAAGAAAGACTTGGGCAAGGGGCCGTTTGAGGCTTACAGCAGCGAGGTTGGTATTGTCTACGAAGAGATCGATCTCATCAGCGCGAACCTTGCCACCTGGGTTCAGCCGCAGAGCGTGCCGACTCCTTTGGTATACCAACCTTCATTTAGTACCGTATATCCTCAACCATTGGGCGTTGTGCTCATCATTGCTCCTTGGAATTATCCCTTTCAACTGCTGCTCGCGCCGTTGATTGGTGCCATAGCAGCAGGAAATTGCAGCGTGCTGAAGCCGTCTGAGCTTGCCACCGAGACTGCTAGTGTGATTACGAGGCTGATCGAAAAGACGTATAGTCCAGAATTCTGTGCTGTGATCCAAGGCGGAGTTGAGGAAACAACGCATCTGCTCGAGCAGCGCTTCGATCATATTTTCTTTACCGGCAGTATTCCTGTTGGCAGGGTAGTGATGCGCGCAGCCGCTGAGCATTTGACTCCAGTGACCTTAGAACTAGGCGGTAAGAGCCCCTGCATCATCGACGCCGACACTAACATCAAGATTACGGCGAAGCGCGTTGTGTGGGGCAAGTTCTTTAACTGCGGCCAAACCTGCGTTGCACCCGATTATCTGCTGGTGCCTAAAGCGATTAAAAATGAACTCCTATCTGAGATGAAAGCGGCAGTTAGGCAGTTTTATGGCGAGGCGCCGCAGTCGTCTCCTGATTATGGGCGGATCATCAATCAGCGCCACTTCGATCGTCTCGTCGCTTTGATCGAGGGTAACGTAGTGCTTGGCGGTGACCACAACCGTGAGCAGCTCTACATCGCGCCGACCATCATCGACGGTGTGAAGTTGAGCGACAAAGTGATGGAGGATGAGATCTTTGGTCCAGTCCTACCTGTGATGGAATACGAGAGTTTGGATGAGGCGTTTGCGATTGTTAATCAGCGGCCTAATCCACTTGCATGTTATGTTTTTTCCAATCGTAAAGAAATTCAAGACCGCGTCGTCAATGAACTTAGTTTTGGTGGTGGCTGCATTAATAACACCTTGGTGCACGTGGGTACGGCTCATTTGCCGTTTGGTGGTAAAGGCCCAAGTGGGATGGGGCGTTACCATGGGCATCACAGCTTTCTGACTTTTTCTCATCAAAAAGCGATGGTGAAAACACCGTTCATGCTTGATCTCCCACTAAAATACCCACCGTATAAGGATAGGGTTAAGCTGGTGCGGATGCTGATGGGGTGAGGCAGGGTTACAGTTCTGAGTAGGTTAAGGCGTGGTAAGTTGTCATGATTAAATCCTTTTTTAATAAATTCTCAAGTTTTAGGCGAAAAATGCCGATAGCGCATGTTAATCGGACTTTTTGATCTCGGCCGTAGAGATCGGTCGCCTTAAGAATGTAGTTATAAGAGGAACCAGTCATGTGGCTACAGAAGTCTAATTTAGGCTCGCATAGTGCCTTGGCCCTCATGTTTTTGGTCATCGGAGCATGTGCCCACCACGACGACGTAAGGCCTTCAACCACCGGCGTTCACCTCGTGGTGACTAAAGGCGAAGAGCGCGAGGTTGCCTACCGTAGTGCTCGGGCACAGGCCGAGTGTTACTGCGACGAGTTCGATAAGTTACCGTTCATCGTTTCGGAATCAACGGCATTTGTTGGCGAGGGCGGCGAAAAGGAATATCTGCGTCAAAAGCGCCTCGCTAATGCTGCTAAAGTCGGCGGTACAGCTGGCGCGATATTCATGCCCTCAAAGGGTTTACGTGCCGCTTCAGGTATAGCAACCGTAGCTGGCCAATCTGGTGATGCCTATCTCGGCGAGCAATACCGGATCAGGGTTAAATTTAGGTGCAAGTAACTAAGCAGGATTTAGCTCGCTACTCTTGCCGCGCATCTGTTGGAAGCGGCGTACAAATTCTGCGAAAAAGTCGAGCAGATAATCCTCAGCAGCGGGATCTTCGAGACAACCAATGGCTTGGGCGATTGCCTCGAAAGTGCTCATCCGATCGGCAAAAATATTACGTCGCGGGCGATTAAGGCATAGGCGTGGACCTGGCAACTCCACTGGGATAGTCTGACGCATAAATGACAACCGGCGCATCATGCTCTTGGTCTGTCCCCAGTTGCCGTCAGGAACAATCAGTGTGAAGGGCCGCGGCAGCGTGGCAATAAATGCCGGCGTGAGAGGCTTAGCACCGCATCCTGGAAACAGCGTGAGCAGAGACCCTTGGCGTGCCAGTAAATCATCTGTCTCGAGCGGGTAGTCGCGACTACCCTGAAGGCGTATCCCGGCATTCGCAAGAGTCAGCGTCGCGAGACGTCCGGTGTTACTGCTGCGTGGCCACTCCCCCGCATGCATGATGACTTCAACGCGTGTTGTGAGTTCTAATTTCGGTGACACCGTACATAAACAGTGGTGTTTTAGTAGGCGGCAGCTGGTGCACCTAGCAGTGGAAATGTTGAATGGAGGCAGAGTACCGATGGGAGAGTCCCTGAAAAGCCAGGTGTTTAACTGTGACGCCGGTTTAACAGCCGGTATTTCTTATTTTATTTGGAGGATTGTCAAGTCAATGTTGGCTAAGGGCTTGTTTCAACTCGTCAGTCGGTACCGTCGCACCTAAACATCTGTTACCTATGGACTAACCGTCAACAGAAACAGTGACGGACAGATAAATTTGAGGGAAGTGCTCATTTTCTCTAAAGTTTTCTCGTTTTTTTGCCGATAGCGATATCATGGTTTTACGCCGTTTTTTACATCTGAATATCGCTAAACCAGGCAGGACTAGGCATCGTTCCACCGTGGTCAGTCTGGTCTTTGTCAGTGCTATGGCCGCGTCCTGCGGTAGCTTCAATAAAAGCAGTTCGGAGTCGCCGAACCAAGGTGGCGTCCTAGGTCTGAATGGCAAGACAACCTGCCAAGTCCGCCCCTATCGCGCCTCGACGCTGCTAGCACTCACAGACGCTGCTGATCACTTAGGTACCCTAGTCCCACGGGACGTTGTTGAGACATTGGAAGAACGCCTACCGCCGGGGATTAGTACGAGGGTTGCTGCTTCCTACCAGGCGCGAGCGGAGATTGATTCTGGCCATGTCCCGATCGAGTTTGTCAGCGACACTTATCCTCTATGTTCTTCGCAATTTCATGCGACTATACACTGGGGCGATGGCGATACGCGCATTAAGGGTCGGATACCAAAGGGACCGCAAATCGCGAGTGCTCCGATGCCTAATCTGGACCAAAATAGGCTAAGGGTTCAGATCATGTCTGGCTTAAAGGCAAACGCTGTTAATGGCGCGGGCGAACTCACTCTTGGACAGGTGGAACAATGTTGGTACTCCGTTGGTAACAAACTGAACCCTGCTGCAGAGGTCAATTTTTCTGTCGGTGGGATACCATATCAAGCGCTTGTGCAGGGAGACTCTGTGTTAGAGCTCGGTGCTCAGATGTTACATGCGTCGGCAAAGATTTTCACTTACCGCCAAAATGCCCGTCAACCGATTGAAGAGATTGTGGTCGAGGGTATGCAGCCGTCTGGCTTCCTCTGTAACGACTACCTGATTGCTGATACGGACGGGGTACAGAAAGCCTACAGCAACCAGGGTGTGTTCCAGTTTCCAAAAACTGACGATCGGTTCTTCGAAAGTACCTTATTCGTGCATGCCAACGACATGATGCAGTGGTTTCTTGGCTACGATAAATCGGCTCATTGGTCGCAAACTCAAGTGGAATTACGGCGAACTTTCGATGCCACGCAGCGTGCCAGTGGCCCGGTATATATGAACCCGTCCAGCAACAGTGGGGCCGGTGGTCCGGTGATCCTAGTGCCTGACGTGCTGCAAATCGCTGGTGGACCTCCAATACTCGAGAATCTGACTACTGATTTTGATGTGATTGCTCATGAGCTTTCTCATCACATCGTGACGCGTTACTTACCCATACCCAAGGCAACGGAGAGAGATCTCATAGCAGTGCACGAGGGTCTTGCCGACTTTTTTGTGTTCGCAAAAACAGGTGACGCCTGCCTCGGTGAGACTATTTGTACCGACTCAGGTGGCACGCAGTGTACGGTCGAAAATACGTGTCTTCGGTCAGGTGAGATTAAATATGTGAACGACGAAAGCAAAAGCAAAGAACCTGCTCACCGCAAATCTCAAGCGCTGTCTGGTATGCTATGGGATCTGACGCGGAGCACATCGCTCGGACGATCCGGAATGGTTAAGTTGGTAATGGCTACTCTGAAGTATCTTGATCGTGGCACCAATTTTGACGACGTTTATAGCGAGCTAATCAATGTGGACCGCAAGTTAAATAAAGGGAATAACGTCTGCGCTATTCATGCGGCGGCTGTTGATCACGGTATTGGTGTCGGCCTGAATAGCACAGAATGTCCCTAGGATTTAAGTGTGCGGCGTGCTGCCTACGCACCCGCGACAGTCGCTTGGGTCGGCTTGGATGGCACTTCCTGGGTATCGGGTTTAGCCGGTCCGCCAGACGGGGTGGGCACACGGCAGGTCTTATTATCGATACCGCCGATCCCGGGCTGCACACCAAATCCGTTACCTTGGTCGGAGCCGTTGGTGCAGACAGGGAAATCTGAGATATCCAAGGTAGATCGGCCACGTATAAAAGGAGCACTCCATTTGGAGGTGACATCCGTATGTTTGGAATAACCCGGGCTTGATGGCATCAGCCTTCCATGTTGGGTCCCAGTTGAGGTGATGCCTACTACCTCAGGTATGCCATCTGCATTGATGCGAATAATGGGACCACCTGAGTCACCTTTGCCTGCAATGCTTTGTTCACCGCGGGGCGCGCTTGGGCTAATGGCAGTTCGTTCTCCAAAAAGTTTAATGACGCCTTGCTGCTCACTATTTTCGGCAACCGTATTATTGCCGCAGCCGAAAGATCCATCGATCGGAACGGTGGAGTTTTGTGTTTTTGAGCCAAATCCAGCCACGGTGACCTTTTGACCTACATTAGCCCTTGCCTCAGTAATCCTCATATAGCCGCGTGCTGTGCCAGCCGGAAAGGCAATGATCGAAATATCAGTTGATTCCATCGTGGGAGCGTCAACGGGTTTGGGATCATTACCAGGCTTAGGAGCATTTCTGACGACGATGCCTTTCACCATGGTGCCATTAGGGTGCTTTATTAGATGTTCGCTTAATGGGTTCTCAGTGCAGTGAGCGGCAGTGACCAAATAATCAAATTTTTTATCGCCTTTATAAAAAGTTCCAGAACAAATATTGAGGCGATTAGTGCCGGGGATTGGACTGTCAATCCGGGAAACTGCCGAAAAGTCCATGACGTTTTTGCACTCTGTCTCATTCATACTGTTGGTCGACTCCCTGTTGGCTGACAGCGCTAGGCCGGAAGCACCGGCATGGCGCATCGCCAGCGATATAGCTGCCAATGCGGCAAGATTTTTATTGGCTGTAGACCCGTCGGCGAGCTGTAATTGAGGATCCTCAGCGGCTTTGTTGATTTTTGTTTTTATGGACGGTGGCTTTTTTAGTTTGGCAAATGATCCTGTGTGATTGGCAAAATTACGCCCAAGATTCGAGAACGTGTCGCGTGTCACCTGGCGCGAAGGCGCTGTCTTGAAATCAAATTTGGACGCTGCAAAAGCAGCCCAGCTTTCGTATGACTGGTCTAGTTTATTAAAATATGGTTCAGCTGCCTCGAGCGCGGAACGAATGCCAGTGAATTTTTGATCGCCGATTTGTACGGTATGATCGGTGGTGCTTTTCAGCAAATCTGCATAGAACTGCCTTACACTGATTCCGCGCAAGGCATTTAATTGACTCTCGGTGACGGGTTCAGTCATTGCAATTTCTACGTCTTCAAATTCGTATCCGCTACTGTCCTCTGAAAGAACCCCTGATTTTGTTCCTAAGCCGCATGCGGAAACCAGACACATTGCCCCAATGATTCTTGGGTGAGCCATAGTGAAGTCTCTCTCGTTTCGTATGTGGTTGTACTGGGCCATTTGGCCGCTGTGCAAGATAAATGCCGTTTTATCTGCAACCCAACCAGCGAAAATCATTGGTTTAGCGAATCGGGATTTCTGCTCGGGTTTTTTGCAGTGTTCGCGAAGTGATCATTTGAGGACTTGCAGACTTAGCCACCCTTCATGCTGATCGAGAAGCTCATTTGATTGGAATTGTCCTCGATGCGTCTCGTGACATTGGTGATGTTACCTAGTGCTCCTAGAATTCCTCCAAAGTGGATATCGAGACCCCACACTTCGACGGCAAAGTCTATGCCGTATCGGAGGCTTGGCGTGCTGCGCCAGTAGAGATCGATACTCTCTTCTAGTTCGTCATTGCTCGATGTTGATGTTCTACCGTCAAATTCTGGGGTTCCGACCCTATTGGTCGAGTAATCGATCCACGGAATCCAGGTAAAACGTTTGGCGAGATGGATGCCGATGTTGAGGCCGCTGGTATATGTAGTGACGCCATAACGGTATTTAATATTAACGAATGCATTGGATTCCTCGTGCAAGGCGCTGAGAGTGGTGCCACCGGCAAAGAGAGAGAAGACAAAGGATTTGGGGAGGACACTCAGGGTCGTCGAATAATAGCCGAAAAAACCCACGCCGCTAAATCTAGCGATGCTCTCATCTGTCGATGATCCGGCACGGTACTCAGAGGTAACGTAGCCGTTGGATGCCGTAAATCCCAGCCCAAAATGATTTCCTGAGAATCCGACGTAGGGTGCTCCTGACCAGCCGTCGTAGGAGAGTGACGTTGGGAGATTGCTAGCGCCGTCGGCTGCGTTGTAACCTTTGGGCGCGATCAGCACATCAGTGTAGTTGATGGCGGAGGCGAAGGTGATTGTGTTTTCCTCGGGGACAATATGATAGATGGGCGTGGTGGAAAAAATACTGCGGCCCGTCTTGAGCTGCGTGGCGTAAGCATCGGTCATTTCTTGACGCGATGACTGCGCAAGTGAGGTGTGAGCGTTGCTTAAGGTATAGCAAAAAAGTATGAGCCCGTTGATGACACGGAGGAGTGGTCTCGGTTGAGGATTGTTTAGTTTTGATCTCAACGGTAGTGGCACTAGTCTTGACTCATCCCTGAAGTTTTTGACGACTGCAAAGCCTGCATGGCCCCGGAGTGAGATCGGCAGGTTGCAGCAACAACCTGAGCTCCTTAGGTATTTTGTTCTTTTGGGAATAAGTTGAGAAATACTCGTAATTTGTGTGCTATGGAGGCGGAAGGTTGGGTTCTGGGGAGGTTTGGATGGCCTTTGGTCGAGGCAATTTCGTGTGCGAAGTAAGCTTGGCAATGTCGTTGCTGCTAATGGTTTTGGGCTGTGGTCGGGACGGGCAACTTAGTCGGGCGCGCGCATATGGAACTCGTGACGACGGTTCCGAGGCTACGCGCATGTACGAGGAACTGAGACGCTGTGGCCCCACCGCAAAGTCGGAGAAGTCGGAGACACGCGTGTGTCAGTTTGTGGACACGATAGCAGCGCCGTCATTGCCTACTGAACTAACAGCGACAATGTTCATGCGCTATTACGGCTATCGAGACGCCCTAATCAGAAACACGCGGGAACTGGAGGTTCCGCCGGGTCTCAAGGATTGGGCATCTGGCGGTAACATTGGCCCACGAGCTCCTAGTGTACTCGTGAACCAGTTTTTGCTGCAGTTATTCGGTGAAATCGTTGTGCGTTTTAGCGATATCCAGCTCAGCCCTACCGATTTATTTCACGGTCATTTAGTTAGAGATGATCAACATGAAGACCTTCTGATCGTATTTCATGCTAGAGAATACCTCCAGGACTTATTTCCTGTGATCGTTACTAAGGCACAGAGGCTTATGGCCTCGAGCGGTGTGTTTTTGTCCTCAGATGAGTCGTTTAAGCGACGCAATCTCGTTTGGTCATCCAAACTTGGCCGTATCTGGCGATTAGGTACAGCCGCGCCATCGCCGCTACGGCCGTTGATCCTTTGGGATGCTCCCCCAGACCTTTTGCCTGAGATCGAGCGTGGCAATACCCTGCAAGAGCATTACATCGGTGAACCCATAGGTGATATCAATCTGATCAAGATGGATGCCCTAGTAGCACCGGTGGTCTTTTTTAACTAGCAAAAAATCACCCACCGCAATGAATGCCGGTGGGTGAGATTCAGAATTTTCGGTGAATCTTAATCAAATCGCCGTCCGGGTGATACCGAGCCAAAGTTGTCTGGATCGAATTCATCTGCGCATGCCTGCGTATTATTGCCCGAGAATACCATAGAAGTCGTCACTTTATCTGGAGCGTTGAGGTCATGGGCCTTGATCCCAAAGCGTGATATGGAGACGAGCCGTCCATCGAGAGTAAACATGCGGTTGATATCGAGTGAGCGGTACTTGTTCTGCCACCAAGAATTACCGGAGAGGAGTGTGCGGCAGTTTTGCGGCATGAGGTCGTTGTGCGAGATGCGCGTGACCTCATTAATTTTGTCACCTTCGAAGCGATAAAGTACGGCACCAGCAAAGTCGACATTGGAACCCGAGACTCTTCCTAAACGTATGGCTTGATTGCCCTCCTCACCAACAGTGACCACCGGAATACCGATAAGCTTAGCTGCGGCATCGTAATAGAAGGCGTGATGATCGCCGGTAACGTCGGAGCCAGAGCCGCGCTGGCCGAGGATATGATTATCAAGGCGCGCCATATTGCGTGGGTCTTTAGTATCAAAGAGAGATACTTGAATCCCGTCAAAGAAGGCGAAATTGCCCTGGTCAATAGCGTCAAAGCCGACGCCTAAGAGGCGACCATCGGCAAGCGGGTGCATGTAGGTCGAGAAGCCGGGGATCTTAAGTTCGCCGAGGATTTTGGGGCTACGCGGTTGGCTAAGATCAAAGGCAAAGAGTGGGTCTGTCTTTTTGAAGGTAACGATATATGCAACGGCACCCACGTGTCTCACCGAGCGGATGTCCTCGCCCGGGGCGAAATGTTGGACAGGTGCGGCATCCTTAAGCTCGGTGCCTTGTTGTTCAAGGACATAAAGGTGGTTCAGTGCCTTTTGGGCCCCTTCTGCCGCAATCTGTCCAGTTGTGGTGGCGACGGAGAGGAGATTATCTTGCGCCAGCTCCTTAAATGCCCACTGATCCTTGACCCGTCCCTCTACACGTCCCGTAGCCGTGGTGACAAGTTGGCCGTCGCGGGTGATAGAGACTTTCGTGAGGTAGAGAAATTCACTGTTGCGACGCTGTTCCCACAGGGTGGCGAGGCTATTTTTACGCGACTGCGAGAACGGAAGCGCTGTAACGGGGGCTATCCATGGCCACCAAACGCGGTTTTGCTTGACGAGATAGATGTTCCTCGTGGTCATGTAGATCATGTCACCGCCACCCACGGCAGCGATTTGTTGCACGGCCTTTTCCACGTTGAGGGTATTGATAGTGGCCACTCTAGACATGCGTAGGTCCACATCACGAATGATGGGCTTGGCAATGGCGGAACACCCGACACCATCTACTGATTGCGATCCCTCATCTAAGGTCACGGGGGTCAGCGATAGTTCAGCTTGATCCTGCGCGTTCGAGGATCGCGACGCCACCTCAGTGCGCATGGGTAGGTCGCTACGGAATACTGTGATTAATTGGCCCTCTAGTAGCCTGGTGTCTAGATAATCGCCGCGGAATGAATGTTCTTTGGCGACGGTCGGTACAGCTCCCGGCGCGCCATTGTATAGTCTCACCACCGTGCGGTTTGCCTGATTGAGACCAATAACCGTCAGGCGATGGTCCTCAGCGTATAACGTGATGTGAGTGAGACCTGATACCGAGATCTCACCAAGTTCCTTAAGTGTCGCTCGGTCAGTGACTTTAACGACGCTACCGCGATGCACATAAATATGCGCAGCACCAATTTTGACGTAGTCACTTTCATCGACGCCGCGCTCTTGGACATTAGTTGCTCCTGCCGCGGACTCGGTGTTCGTAACTGAGTCTTTGTTTACTGAGGTGCTGACGGCGCCGCCATTGTCGGCAGAAAACGCGGCGGTAGGTGCCATTGCTTTAGGCGCCGCATTAACTCTTCTTGTGTAAGTTTGCCCGTAGTAATAATCTTCTTGTTCTTTTTCGTTGATTCTTTGCATCTCTAATAAGCTACGAATATCGGCCTGCATATCATTGCAGTCAGCATAGAGCGCCAGGGTTGGTGTTGGTTCGGCTTCGGCAGATTTGCTGGGGCCTTTTTTGTATCCGCCACATGCTGACTGCACCATCGTGGCGCCTATAAGTAGTCCTAGTCCCGCATTTTGCCTGACTTTTGGTTGTTGTTTCCTCACGACTAAACCTCTCCAATTTTAGGGCGGTGGCCGAGTTGAAGTGTCACCGCGTTGAAATATCACCGCGTTGAAATATCACCGCGTTGAAATATCACCGCGTGGTATGATCACTTGTCGGTAGAAAGGGCACGCGTCAGGATACTTGGCGACAAGATTCCGTATTCAAGCGTATACAAGAGCTTTGCTTGGTTACATTAAGTCATAGAATCAGAGTGTTATAACGGTCTGGTGGGTAATAGCGCAAAACCACTGAGGAATGTGGAATGTCGATGTATCAGGCGCAGTTAGTGGTCACGAGTAAAGCCAGTTCAGCGATGCTGATCACCGATCAGATAGTGAAGGCATGCCCAGATCTCAGTCGGATCAAAGTTGGATTTCTGCATCTCTTTCTCCGCCATACCTCGGCCTCGCTAACGATCAACGAGAATGCTGATCCTGATGTGCGCCGCGATCTCACCATGGCCTTGGATCACGTAGTCCCAGAGTCTCTGCCATACGAGCATGATGCTGAGGGCAGCGACGATATGCCGGCTCATGTTAAGGCCTCGCTGATGGGCGTATCGCTCCAGATTCCAGTCGCAAACGGCCAACTGCTCCTAGGCACGTGGCAGGGGATCTACCTCTGCGAGCATCGTGCTACTAGCCATAGGCGTGAAATTGTCTGCACTCTCTACGGTATGGAATAGCTGGGAGCGTTTGCATCAGGATGCGGTAGCGTGGAAGCAGGCCTCCACGTTTGTGAGGCCTGCATGAGTGTCACATCGGTGACGATACTGGTAGGTGCGAACTGCTGTATTACAATTCTCCGCCGGGACCCACGGGCTTACCTTCGTCGTCGACCTTACGCACAGTCACCGTCGAGCCAACTGGTACGTTGACTTGAGCTAGGTGAGCGTTTTGGTGGATGTCGATAGTTGTGGTGCCAAAAATAGCTAAATTAGCTGGAATGCAGTACCAGGCGTTGGGGTTCAGTAATTTAAATTCAGCAGTGCCAAAAATATTTATGGTTCCAGCTATAATCACTAGCTCTGGAGCATCGGTCTTGGTGTCATCGAGCAACACACTGGTGCGATTGATCACGTTGATGGTGGGCGCTAATAGTCGCGGGTTGACCTGGTCACTGCCAAAAGGGTGATCTGGGAACTGAGCTAGACACGCATCAACGACCACTTTACGAATCTTTGCGCCGGCGTGTTCAGCGTTCTCGGTGTCAGCAAGGACTGCTGAGCTAAGGGTTAAAGAAGCGACTGCGGCTGCTGCAATTTGACGTAGTTTCATATGCACTGTTACCTCCCTGTAAATAGTTACTTGAAGAAGTACTACCTTCCAATACTTATACGCTCTGGAGAGCATGCTCCGGTATGATTTTTCTGGTCAATAATTGCGTTTAAGGTTCTTGACTGCGTCAATAAGATTATCGGAATTCTGCAGCAGTTGACGCCACTCGCTACGGGTCAACGGGGCGTTAACACATGCTTCGATCTCGGCGAAGTGGTCGACAAGCACCACCATGTCTTTAGTGAACTTTCTGTGTGGACTTCCGGGCCAGTTCGATTTCTTTATAGAGCCGGCGCTGCGTGGCGTAATTTGTCCGCTCACCTGTACGGGTATGGCCTCGATCCCAAGAGTAGTCCAGAACACGGCGTCCTTTCTTCCGCACTGTCGAACTTTGGGTGCGCCGGGGCGTCCCTGTACGGCCATGAATCTCTGATCAGCAGCCATTGCTGGCTCGTTTTTAAGATTAGCAAGAAATGCGCGTGCTACAGCTAATAGTTTGGCTTCTCCGAGTTCGGCGATGCGGGTAGCCACATCGGCGTCAACTTGGAGACCAAGTTGTCGAATCGATACCAGGTAGAGCCCAAACATCTGGCTTTCGAGTTTTTCGAGGACCTCGGTGATGGGCCTACCGCCGGGAGTCCACTCGGCGACGAATGCAGCCGTTAGAGTTTTAACGTATCCAAGCAGCATACTATAGCCCTGTGCGTACCTTTTGTAGGCGGTTGGTAAGGGCTCCAGAATGAGGTGTTCGTATTCCGGCTTTGCTGGCGCCGACACTATCACAACCCCGCCCGTATCGATCACCTTCTGATGTGTCTCCAGAGCCTTGGCGGTTCCCGCTTTGTAGACTTCAGTCCAGACTTCCTGCATTTTTTCGTCAACCGTGAGAATGGTCGATTCAGCTAGGCCATCGCGTCTAAGTAGAGGTTCAAGGGCGTAGCGCTGGTAGATGAAGAACCCGTCCTCGGCTGTCGGTTTGAGTGTAAGTCGCCCGTCTTTGATCGGTTTGACGATATCGTCAATCAGGGGTTGCGACTTAGCTACGATGTCGTACTGATCGCGTTCGCCAGCAGGGAGTCGCTCTAGCACTCCTGGGCTCGAAGGTGCCCAAAAATAGCCGCATGGGCGGTCGTCACACTGATAGTCGTGGCGCTTCTGATTCACAATCTCGGCGAATCCACCATCGCCGAACAGTGCTGGATCAATCTGGTTGGTGACCTTGGCGAAGATGGCCCGCATACTGATAAGTGCTGCCTTGCCTTGGCCGCTGCTGCCCTTCCACCACTTGTTAAAGCGCAAAATCTCGTCACCGGATTCGATTATCACGTTATTAAGAAGGTAGCGATCACTAGTCCAGATCCGTTGCAGTCGCTCATTATCTGAGTAAAACGACAGAGGCTTAAACTGAAAAGGTTCTTGCTGCCATAGGCCCTTAAGCTTCGCCATCGAAGCAGTCACCGAGTCACGGTGTTTATTCAGTTCCTGAGTCAACCGCGGCGTAACCAACTGCGCACTGGCCATGTCGGCTAGTAGAAGTTCGGAAATCTTGCCGCGTCCAAAGTTGAGTTGGGGGTCAGGCAACCTCTTATCAAGAGCCAGCTCCAAGGCGGCGTACCATTTGTCGTTTTGCACTTTGAGATAGCCGTCAATCAGGCTCACCGAGATGAGTACAGGCCAGGTGACTTGATGGTCCCGAAGCATGCCAAGCGCACTCGCGTAGCTGGGAGCGCGCACCTTGGCTAATTTGTCCCATGGAGATCCCGACTCAATATCGTCTAATCTCGCGTAATTGAGATTGCCGACTCTACCGGGTTCTGCTGTTTCTATAGCTTCAAAAGCCTCGTCCAGAGTCGAGCTGCTCAGAAATTCCTCTTGGCCTGCAACGCCTTTATAGAACGACACGAGCTGCAAAGGTTTGCGGGCTTCCTGCAGCGAGGTCTGAGTCTTCTTTTGGCCTAGCCCGCATCCGAGTGTAGACAAACAAATAATCATTACTGTCGATTTGTTTGCGAGCTGACTAACCATCGGGCTTAAGTCCTTAATCTGATCGAGGTGATGACAGTATCAGACGAAGTCTGCGGCAAGAGTCATTGATCGCAATGTTTTTCACAAAGCAAGCGTAAATGCCCTGGGTATCTTTTGGTTTTGACTTGTATCAGTTTGACGCGCTGGCATTGCGACGAACGACATTTGCGACTTCCTGGCGCAAGGGGCGAAGCACCATGTAAGCTGCTAAGACAGCTGCTTCGTAGACGAATAAGCCGGTTTTCAGTTTGTTTCGCATGATTTCTCCAGGTTTTGGATTTGGCTTTATCTATCTGCTGCGCACCTTGTAAATCTCTTATCGGTATTTTTTTCCGCAACTTTAATTAAATATGTAAAAATCTGTTTTTATTATGATTTGTAGTAAATAATTTTTGCCTATTGCGGAAAAATCCGCATAGCGGTGATGCAGATTTGCGTCCTACGGCACCAACCGAGGTCAACTGACAGCTTGTCACTGCCGTGCGCCCAGGAAAAACACGTGCTCCGTGCAACCAGCTGATCCCTTTTTGACGATCAAAACGGCGAGTTACATGCCGTTTCTGTTGGGTAGGTCACTCTCCAATCTAACACCCGGTAACTCATGGGTATTTCGCTCACCAAAAAAACCAGCCAGATAACCCGCGCACACCGCCTTATTTGCCTCCCGT
>VGTI01000024.1 GCA_016874735.1 Deltaproteobacteria bacterium | reverse complement strand
CGAGGGCTGGTACAATCGTGAACGCTTGCACTCGTCGCTTGGCAATTTAAGCCCTGACGAGTATGAACGTCAAACCATAGGCGCTTAACTCAGTGTCGACAAAATCTGGGGAACGTCAGCTGCCGCTGCGCGGATGACCGCAATCACTCGGGTTATCCTCTTTGGATCGCGCGCAACGAGGAGTCACAGGCCACGGTCTGATTTCGATATTGCGGTCCAGGCGGACAAGATGGACCATCTTGAGTGGGCGCAGTTTGCGCAGGAGTTGCAAGAGGCAGTTCCAACCTTGTGCGGACTGGATCTTATCAAGCTTGACGCTGATACCTCTCCCTCGCTCCGTGATGCGATCTTGAAGACGGGACTTATAGTATATGAAAAATAAAATTAAACTCGAGGGCTCGTCGAGTTTCGTTAATCTCAGAAAAGCCATTGCTAATTTGCGGCGATCGCTGGCAACTCCTGTGGCGGAGCCACGCGATCTGTCCGGGATCATCAGAGATTTTGAGATGGTGTACGAGCTTAGCTGGAAGGTCATTAAAAAGGTCTTGTTGGCAGATGGCGTCGACACTACCGGACCCAAAGATGTTTTGACGAAGGCGTTTCAGCTCGGGTACATCGACAACGAGGCCGCATGGCTGGGCATGATCCAGGATCGTAACAACGCGGCACATGTTTATGACGAGGCGGCTGCGCGCGTCTTAGTCGATCGCATTAGATCCCAATATTTAGGCCTGGTCGATAAGACCTTTGATGCCTAGCGCTACCAGCTTCCACACCACTAAGCCACATCTTGCCGGATCCACATGATGGTCCGATCATCGCTCGCTGGTAGTGTGTCCAGTATGTCTTCGCCGCGAGTTCTCAGATCTGCGTATAGTTTCATGATGGCGCGTTTCGAGCGTCGCTTACCTTCGACAATCACGCCGTCTGTATGGTTTATGATTTCGAAGGTCTCTCCGGGTTGCGGCTCGTACGATGTGCAGCCGACCTCGATCGTAGGCAAAATTCCTACTGGATTTGCTGTCGATGCCAACGTCACCAATTTAGACTGTGTCTGTTCATCTGCACTGTCCACTGCGACATAGAGCGGCAAATGGCCTGCACCCCAATAATCGATTCTTTCGCGGGAAATTTTTGTGATCCCGACAGTGACCATATGGATTTCGTCGCGGCCTAGCTCGTAAAGCGTGCGGTTGAGACTCTCGATCCAGGCGACTGGATCAAACTCGGGCGCATTTAAATGTTCAGCCCATAAGCACTGCACACTATGCACAACCAAGGCCGCTTGCAGTCCTTTACCGGCGGCATCGGCGACAGCGACATACAAGTTGCCCTCGCGATCCTCTCGTGCGCCGGCCCAATCGCCACCTACCTCGTCGTGCATGGATTGGTAGCAGTAGATTTGAAAATCACCGATGCGAGCTTCTTTAGGCAGAGCCATCGAGTGTTGAATCGACCTAGCCATGTCCATCTCAAAGGTGTAGCGCGCATTTTCATGGGCCCGACGCAACTGTGCGAACTCATATTCGCGAAGGGCCTCATTAATGGTGCGTGCGGTGGCATCGATGTTGCCCAGGGCAGCAAAAAAGAGAGCGAAAATCCCAAGAGGTAGCATGCCGCGGACAAAGGGGGTTCCCTGAAGCGACAGTATAATCACTATGGCCGAAGCTACTGCCATGAGCAGCCGATTCCTGATCACGTGTCCGGGCCAGAGTATGACTTGAATAATCCCGACCACTACGACGCCGGTCCAAGCCTTGAGGGTCAGGAGACCGATGCCATTTTCCTCGATCGCGTAACTGCGCAGTAGGTAGGTGTAACCACTTAAGTTGAGGACTTGTAAGAAGGTGCCAATCCACACCGATGTATTGATGGATTTCTCAAACCTAAACCTAATAGCAAAGTAACTGATGATTCCGGCAACGTGAAAATAACGAAGTGACTCGTAACTACTAGCGCGATCCATGATGATAGGATCGACAACCAGTGAGACAAAATGAAAAATGACATAAACGAGTCCACCGCGCGACGACTCCGCAGATCGGACGAGCCAATCACGGACAAAGGCCTGGCGATCTGGTTGCAGTTTGCCCTTAACGTAGGCAAAAACCTTTTCGTATCGTCCAGTGCGTTTTGGCTTAGGTGCATCCACGGGTGGTGTTTAGCTTCCTGTCTTTAGTTTCGGCTTTAGACCCCGTAAATCTAAATTATAGGGAGTCATTGCCGCATCATGGGTATCGGCGACTTACAGGAGATCTTGAAGGGATGCTAGGCGGGCCTGAGCCTGTAGTGGAAGTTAGGTCTTATTTTAGCGTTTGGTAAAAAGAAAAAGGGAGCCCCAAAAGGCTCCCCAAAAGGGGTCGTTAGTATCTCTAAGCAACCAGAATTACTGGTTACAGCTAACTGAGATGTACATTGGATTACGGTCAGAAATGTTCACGAAAGTGAGGGCTTGGTCGTATGCTTGACTATAGGCCTCTTCACGGGTGGGTGCTGTCACGGTGTAGTAAGGGCCGCCTTCTGAACCAGCGTCAGCGGTGCAGGTGACGTCAGCCAATGCAGCTGAGGTGATGGAAGCGAGGGTTGTTGCGAGAGCGATTTTTGCGAGTAGTTTCATGTTGAATCTCCAGTGATGTGTTTAAGCTAACGGTCTAACCAGGGTAACTTTAGAGTAAAATTCTCAGCGCAGGCGGTTTCAGTATGGTCGACGTATGTAGCTACAGCTTCGTACGCAGAGGCTAATATAGGATCTTAGTAGTTATAGCAAACAAATTTTTTTTATTTTTTAAATTTGGGAGACCTCAAGCATGCGACCGGTGACTGGAATATGCAGCCGATTGAGAGTACCGCTTCTAGTGATAAAGCTCGTCGTTTTGGGCGGTTGTGGCGCTGTCCAGCAATCGCCATCGCATCTTGCCGCTGGCTGGGATCCATCCAATAACCCGGCGATTTTCGAGCCAGGGTACGAGTATAGGCTCAGCGCTCTCCCTCTAAGCGGTCAAACGTCACATATCCCCTGGCCCGACACCTATTGGCCGGATCAATACGGCGGTATTGCCGACAGATGGCAAACGAGCGAGGATACTTTTAGTTATAAGACCTACAACGATCCCGCCAAGTTAAATCAAGAGCAATTAGCGCTGCTTTCACCAGCCGAGAAATTCGACCTCTTACGCGGGCGCTACGACTTCCCCTTAGTTGGGTCTGAAAGGCGCAGGACTAATCCAGAGTCCGCACTCTGGCGCGGGATCTGTCATGGACTGGCTCCGCTCTCGATGGCCATAAGAGAACCGCAGCCTACAGTGGTCAAGAACGCGCGAGGAATCGAGATCCCGTTTGGGGCCTCCGATATCAAAGCATTACTTGTTTACAATCAGGCCCTGATGGCTAACGTGGCGCCGCGCGTGCTGGGGCAACGGTGCAACGACGATCTGTCGCGCTATCCCGACCGATCACAAAACCCTGCCTGCGAGGATGTAAATGCGGGAGCATTTCACCTAGTGATCACCAACCGGGTTGGTATCAGAAAGGTCGCTGTCATTACGGATCTTGCGCGTGACCTCCAAGTATGGAATCAACCTATATATTCCTACCGAGCTGCCATCGGCAGATCTACGCCTCCGCGGTTAGGTGCAGCTCCTGGTACCGTGGAGGAGAAGGTCATCTCGATGCAAGTGCGTTATAGCGTATCTGTCGATCCAAGCTGGAGTGCCCAGGATACCAGTGGAGGTCGCGGCTATGACGAGAGAAACTATCAGTACACCGTGGAGCTAGACAACGCTGGTCGTATTATTGGGGGGCGGTGGCTAGGTGACGGTCGTCCGGACTTTATGTGGGTGCAGCCGCCAGCAAATCTAAGTGGTGATTGGCAACTACTAGCGCAGTTTTACCGGTCAGCGGTCAAAACGCAAAACCCATGAGCAATTTAGAACCGACGTAAACCGACCCAGGTATCTTGGTGATGGATGCGGCTTCCGACGTTTCAGGGCGGCTACCGTCTGCAGTAGTGGTTAATGTATTTTTTACCGGACTTAGGCCGACGTGATAGCCGATATCGATCCACTCTACCTGGATGGTCCAGGTGCGCCAGTGCCACTGGTTGCCGATCCCGACGTAGGGACGCCAAATCATGGCGCTCTCTTTCCAGCTTGTAAACTCTTTTGATTTAGTTTCTTTGTGGGTGGCCTCGTAAAGACCAATGCCGCCGCCAAAAGCACCGTACAGCGTCCTGCCCATGAAGTAGCGTATGGCGGCGGTGCCCTCATAGGCTGCCTGGCCGTCAAAAAGATTTGAGAAATTAAATGGCCTGATCCCTAGAGCCATGCGTAGCCCAACGTCAATGACTAGATCGGGAGTATAGTAGTAACCGATCACACCAGTGCCACCAGCTAAGACCGACGGAGTCGCTGAAGAATCAGCGCCACCCAGGAGTTCCAGCGTCTTGCTGCGGCGCTCGCGGAGAGTGTTTTTGAGACCGAACTCGTGCTCCAAATCCTCAATGAAGCCTCCTCCGCCAGATTTGCTGAGCTGGGCGAGATTCCTACTTGGGTGAGGATTTTGGGCGCGTTGCCTTAAAGGGTCAGCATATGCATTTAATGGGGTTAAACAAGTCACTGACAACGAAGCCAACAGTAAAATGGCCTGTGAGTTTCTTTTTACAATGTTGCGCATTGTCAACCTCTCTAGTCGTTATAAAAGTCTTATCGGCAAGTGGAGTGGTATTGATGAGGCGGGATTTTGAGGCATTTGTTACAGAATAATTGGTTTATGGATGTTAATGACTTAGTCCAGAGCCAAAAACTTCCGAGTGGCATAAGTTAGACTATAATAAGCTATTGGGTTCTTAAAGGCCTGTGACAGACTGAGGGAGATTTTGCAATGTTTAGGCGGCAAGCCAGGATCGCTAGCATCGTGCCTCTCATGGTGTTGCTAGCGTGCAGCGCAGCAAAAAAGTCGACGTCTGAGGATATGGCTAAAAAGCTAAATCTTCAAGATGTAAAAAATTTGTTACTGGCGCCGTCTGGGCTCAATGCAGCACAGCTCAATGTGCTTGATGTCGATCATACGCCAGAAACCTTCATTAACCAAAAACGATTTTTAGCTGACGAGATTCCAGCGCTTAAAAACCGCGTGTATTCCCTCAATAGCCATGGCGAAATATCCGAGGCACTTCTGGCTGAGAAGATTTCTGGAAACGTCAATGATCCCGCTTCGAGTGACTTGGCTTTTGATACTAGCACCTTCGCTTTTTTTCGCTATCGTGATCTCTATCAATCGGGTCCGGGTAACGCTCCCGGCAAACAGTGTGTATTGGTGGGTGTTCGTAAATCCGATGGCACACTGAGCTGCATCACCGCCAATCCCCGATGTGATGACGTAAACATATGCAACGTCGGTGACTATCGTTCTCAGATCAAAATTAATCCCCAGGGTGACACTTTATTTTTGGTACTCGGTGACGGAGGTCTACAAAAAATTGATCTGCGAGATCCTAGTCAGCCCAAAGAGACCGTTATTTTTACACATGATAGCCAAGGTGATGCGTCCTTTCCGATTGTAAACGATAAAAACGATGTGATGACGACTATTAACGTCGGTGGCTCGGCTACGAATATCATCACCAAAATTTTTGGATCCGAGGGTCAGACCTATACGATTCCCGGTAGTAATCAAATCAACCGCATTTCGTGTGCATTTGTTGGGAGCGGATCAAAGTCATCCAGCTTTTATTATGTGGATCTGGATCCGAGTGACTCAAGCTTCCACTATATCGAGCTCATACGCGGCGCCGATGGATCGTTCACCCCTACAACCCTTTACAAAGAACCCGAGGGGTCCGGAGTGCTTGGATCTAGCTGCACGCGCATAGTTCACAGTGGTGAGCGCGTATTTGGACTTAACTACTTCGTACCCAGTAATCCTACGTTTCCAGGAAATTCTGTACTTATGGAATATCCCAGTATTGCATCGCCCATCCTTCACTATGCTTTGGACCAACGTTTTCCCGTCAAGAAGGATTTACAGCAGTATCCGAACGGAGTTGTCATCCTAGGAGCGACGCTAGATGGCACTAAGAGTGGCATTGAACACTTTGATACAACGACCAATACTGCAACCACAGTCCTGGCAGCAGACGATTACTTCATCCGGTCGATGTCAGTGGCGGTAAATGGCGACATCAGTTTTGTTGCCGTGAGGCTTGCTGACCGCGCCAATATTCTGGGCACAATCACGCTCGGTAGTATGACGCAGAAGAATGTGAGGCTGAGTACGGAGCCGGTGTCGATTCTTCCTGTCAGGTGAGGGTGTTACTGGTCACAGAATACTAAATGCGGCATCGCGTCGCAAAGTCCAGATCTCATTTCTTGCGTTTCTCGCCTTAGTTCATTATTTTCTTTTGTGAGCCGCATCAATTCTGCGTTTTTTTGACTTCGCTCAGTTTTAAAAGCTTCGATTAGAACCGGGATGAGGTCGTTGTACTTCACTCGTTTCACGCCGTCATCGCCAGTAGTTACCACTTCGGGGATGACCGATTCCAGTTCCTGGGCAATCACACCTATTTGTTTTTCGCCACCAAATTGAGATTCGTCGATCCATTTGTAACTGACGCCACGTACAGCGAGTATCTTGTCAAGACTGTCTACTAGGGATAAGACCTCCTTTTTGTAGCGAATGTCTGAGAGTGCATTGTAGCTGCCAACACCGGCTATGGATCCATTTACGTGAAATGTATACGCTGGAACGGAAGTGCCAATGCCGACGTTTCCGGCGTTGTAGTAGGCAGCGTTATTGCTCTGCAGCCATTGAGCGGCGGGTCCTTTCGTCATGTTGAAGGCTTTGCCGCTGGTGTAGAGGTTGGTGATACTCACATTGCAGTCAGATGCAGAAATGTTTTCGTAGCTATTAAAGGTACCGTTCGTGTTGAAAACTAGTGACAGGGGTAACGTACCTGGCACTTTCAAGCGGTAATAATAGAGGCCGTTTCCTACATAGGGAACAAATTCTGGGTAGAAAATGTTGGTCCCGTGAGCCGGGTTCGTTACGCTGCACTTAATCGCATCGGGCCATCCACTTACCATTGAATTGTTGGAGCCGCTAGTCGCTGATGTTGCTTGTATTGTGCCGTCAGGAAATACAAAACCTCCGATAGTTGAACTAATGGTGCCAGCAACTTCGAGTTTGCTGGTGGGGTTCGCGGTACCAATCCCCACATTACCACTCACAATAAGCCCGTTTGTAGGAGCAGGACTAACACCGGAGTACCCACCTATCGATACACCACCGACCACATCTAGCGCTGATTCCGGGGACGCGGTGCCTATACCCACACCACCAGAGTTGGCGACAACCATACGCTGAGTGCCGTTTGTGCTAAACGATATATTGTAAGCTGCGTTACCGCTGTTAGCTGTATCAGATGCAAAATTTATATTTGAAGTACTAGTCTGATTAGTGACAGTACCTGAGCCGGGAGCGGTTGTAAGGATCGTACCATCGGGGAACTGAAAGCCGCCAGATCTTGAGCGGACGGTGCCGTTCACATCGAGCATGGTGCCCGGAGCTGTGGTGCCGATTCCAAGATATCCGCCTTGGGTGAGTCTCATCCTCTCCACGGGACTTGAGCCCGTGCTGAAGACGATTGGAGCGGTATTATTACGTGCTGCTATGGCAACTTGATCAGCCCAGATTGCGGCGGAACTGTTTCCGTAGGCAAAACTACCAGTGTGCGCTCCAGTGTTGTTGTAAAGATTGATACCTGACCATCCGGTCGATGCAGTACCTTGAGAAGCTAAAGACCCGTCTGGAGCTGCAACAACGAGGCGGCCCCAAGGGCTGGTGGTGCCGATGCCGACATTGCCGGCAGATGTGACCCTTACCTTTTCTGTCGAGTTCGTTATCAGTCTTAAATCACTGTTCGTCGAAGATCCAATCCACGGTTGGTTTGCACCCGCTCCCATGTAAAGCCCCTGAGTGCCTCCCTGGCCGGTGACAGCAATCGAAGCTGACGTGGGGTTATAGACCTGCAATAGATTAGCCGGGCTTGTCGTCCCGATCCCAACGTTGCCGCTTATCGCATTGATGGTGAGCTTTTGACCACCGCCGGCACTCAGGTGAAGATCCCCTGAATCTGTTCTTATGGTTGAGTTTCCTGCTCCACCGTCCGCGGTACGTGTTGAACTGTTCGTAAACAATGCCAACTTGTTCGCCGCCGTATCGTTGCCGATCACCACGCCCGAGTAGGCGCTCGATCCCGCGCTGAAATTTCTTATAGACGTGACGACTTGTCCGTTAGATGAACCCGATACCTCTAGTTTGGTGGAGGGCACGCTCGTACCTATTCCCGTATTTCCGTTTCCTTGAATCGTAAGCAGGTCAGTGATCGTTGAGCCATCTGCAGTGTCTGAAAGACGGAAGCCACCCAGGCCGAGCCCTCTGTGGTTTACAAAATTGGTGTAGCCTTTACCGGCTCCAGCGACCCAGCGTGTCCAGGCTCCTTGTGCATTGCTGACGATGCCTGTTCCGTAGGGGTCGATGTGAGTGGAACCAATAACATTTAAGAGGGTTGTAGGTGCTGATGTACCTATTGAGCCAATACCAACATTACCGTTGCTATCAATCCTCATCCTCACACTATTCGCGTCCTTGTCCATGATGAAGTAATTGTTTGCCAGCCCAGTACTTGTATCCCCACTTACTCCGACTCCTGCCGCCCATTTTCTAGCACCTGTGCCTTCGTAATTCAAAGTACTAGCAACCGTAGAGCTTGGGTTCGAAATGCGTAACGCCTGAGCATCGACTTCTGCTTGAACAATAGAGCCGCTGCTAAAAACGGACGATGACAGCGTTTTATTTAGCAAAGTCTCCACACTCTCTCTTGTAGCTACAGTGCCAGAAGTTGGGAATACGGCTGAGGATGCGACACCCGTACCACCAGCTGCTGCAGGCAGGACGCCGGTAACAGCAAGGGACTGCGATAGATTCACGGCGCCAAAGCTTGGGACACCACCGGAGGCAGGTACCACTAAGCTCTGAAACGGTGCCCCTGCGGCCGTCGAGTATAGGTTGCCTGGGCCATTCCCTAGAATGACCCCGTTACTGGTGAAGTTTGTTGAGCCGGTGCCTCCATTTATGACGTTGAGTACTCCGTAGCCGATAATTGAGGCGGGAAGCATGGGGATGTCAGAAGGTGACAGGGTTGTGCCAAAAGTGGCACGTCCCTTGGTATCGACAGCAAACTTACTGTAGGTGCCAGCGGAGATGCCTGTACTCGCGAGCACAGGATTGGGATAGCTACCGGTTAAATCTCCTGAAGCCACACCAGTGGGTGACGATCCGGAAATCCATTGTAGATGACCTGAGCCGTCAGTGGTCATTAGTTGTCCCGCTAGCCCCTCGCTTGGCGGGAGCGTCAGCGTTACACTGCCAGAGAGGTTATCAGGCGCTTTCAGCGCCACGGAATTCACGCTGCCTTTGTCGTTGAGGATGAGTCTGTTGGCCGTGCTGTTGTTACCTTGGACAATTAGGTTACCCGTGACGTTGCCAGAAATATTTGCAGTCACATGAGTCGGCTTCCACGACGAGGTCACCCCGTCCCAAGTGAGTACTTGCCCTGGGCTTGGTAATTCCGTAGCGACCTCATTACCGGCGATCTTGTTCACACCAAATGCTGGATTGATCGTCAATTTACCACTCGCATCGAATAAAAGAGCATTTGGGTCGACCGGTACTTTCAATGCTAATGGTGCGGCGTTTAGTTGCTGGCGTGGGTAAGTGACGTTATTAGTTGCGTCCTTAATCTCCACCCAAGTCTCACTGGTGCCGTCCATAAAAGTCGCGGAGCTTACAGCACTGGCAGGGATGCTGATTTGAAAGACGCCGTCATCGAGTAGGGTCGCGTCGAAGGTTAGGGGGCTCCCAAGCAGTGCAGTGCCACCGGACGCAGCGGTGAAAAATTGCACGCGGAGATCCACCGGTCCACTGACGGCAGAACCGTTATTGTCGGTGAGCCGGCCACCGTAGGATAGGTCGCGGGCGCCGGCGATGGACGTTGTTGAGGCCATGCTGGCAGATAGGATTGCCAAGAATCCAAGTCTGATATGTTTAGTGAATTTGCCCATGGCATACCCCTTTACCACCAGACCGTCGTGTCTGGCATGAGGTCATCGGATATGTGCACACAGGGCTTTAGGAGATAATAAATATTACCGGGAGATCAGGTGTTTACCTATACTTATATAGTCTTAAAGTTGACTATGTAAAAAATTTGAGCAATGCAATATGTTTGTATTCACGGCACGATCCACAGACATTTATACGTTGACTGAGATGCAGCTGCATTGAATGTGTTGCACTCTATTGTGTTTGCGCTAGGCGCGCGGCAATAAAGACCATTACCCGCACCAAGGTAAATCGCTGGTGCTGAGCAGAACACAGCCGCACCACCGGGAATGCCCATGCAGTTTGTCGATGTGGCTGACTGCGAGAAAGCTACACTAGTTGTTGTGCATGCACCCATGGAATTGAACGGTACCCCAACCGACCCTAGTTTTATGGTTCCTCCGACGTCTAGGCTTGCTACAGGATTGCTGATGCCGATACCGACGTTGCCACTGGTACCGACGATTGTCATTTTCTCCGAGCTGTTGGCGTTGATTACCATGCGGCCGGATTGTACGCCGAATCCGTAGTAGTTGGTGCTGTCTTCATATATTGCCAATTTGTTGTTCACTACGCTGTTACCAAGCGACAACGTTGCCATGGGCATAGTAGTCCCAATCCCAACATTCCCAGATAAATAGGCACCCCCAGCTACAGTGAGTTTTTGCGGAGCAAAGGTGGTCCCGATGCCAGTGTTGCCACTAGAATCGATTAACAAGCGGACATTGTTTGTGTCCTTGTCCATCACGAAATAACTATTCTGGATCTGCGAGAAGTTATCCATCGCTCCACCTACTCCAACGGCCCATTTCTTTGCGTCACCTCCCCCCTCGTAACTCAAGGCACTAGCCATGGTGGAATCTAGATTCGAAATACGTATTCCAGGAGCATCGATCTTCGTCTGAGTGATCGTACCACCCATAATCAGCGATGATGTGAGAGTCTTGTTTGTTAACGTCTCTTGCGCATCAAGGGTCACAACGGTACCGCTCGTTGGGAATATAGCAACCGACGCTAGTCCCGTGCCACCGGCGCTGGTTGGCAGGACGCCCGATACCGCGGATGCCTGAGACAGAACCACAGGTCCGAATTGTGGGGGCCCACCCCACGGTGGCACGGTAAGGCTCTGATAAGCAGTGCCGGATGGTGTTGAAAAGAGGTTTCCCGTGCCGTTGCCGATAATGACCCCGTTGTTTGTGAAGCTAGACGTACCCGTACCACCCACGGCGACTGGTAACTGCCCGTGGCTAATCACGGACGCGGGTAGTGGAGGTATATCGGATGGAGATAAAGGAAAACCGGCAAAAGCGCGGCCTTTCAAATCTATGGCAATTTTTGTGTAGGTGCCAGATGTAACGCCTGTGCTTGTCAGCAAAGGATTCGGAAAGAAACCCGTCAAATCGCCGCCAGCTGGTCCAGTGGGAGCTGCCCCGTTAACCCAATACAGACTTCCGGATCCGTCTGTCACAAGATTTTGTCCGGGGGTTCCGTCGTACGAGGGCAAAATATAGGATACCGACGAGGTTAGCGTGTCAGGCGCCCTAAGCGATATATGGTGGGTAGTGCCTTTATCATTGAACACGAGTCTATGAGCTGTGGTTCCGTTACCGCGAATGCTAACGTTCCCGTTAGCCGTTATACTTCCGGAAGTTAAAGTTCCGTTCGTTTCGATCGCAGTTGCACCCGTAATCAACGTAGCCCCGCTAATGGTTGCACTAGTGATAATCGGCGACGCTAACGTCTTATTAGTTAACGTTGCAGCACTCACATCGGTAGTGATCATCCCGGTTATTGGATAAATAGCATTGGAAATTATTCCTGTTCCCCCGTGGTTTTTTGGCAGAATACCCGTTACGGCGTTCATTTGCGCCAGGTTGACTGCGCCAAATTGTGGTGTCCCGCCGTTACTCGGCACTACCAGCGATTGGTAGGCTTGACCAGCTGCCGTGCTGAAGAGATTGCCGGCTCCGTTACCCAGGATGACACCGTTGTTGGTGAAGCTACTAGAACCGGTCCCACCGTTATAGACAGCGAATGTCCCAGCGGCGATCTGAGACGCAGGAAGGGGCGGGATATCAGGCACTGCCAGACTATGTCCCCCGTATACTCTACCTTTATTGTCCACACTCACCTTGGCGTAGGTGCCCGATACCACACCGGTCACTGTCAGCATCGGATTCGGGAAACTTCCTGTTAAATCCCCACCAGCATTTCCCGTCGGTGCTACGCCAGACATCCAATGCAGGTTACCCGCGCCGTCAGTTGCCATCACTTGACCCGAGGCGCCAGAGTCCCCTGGTAGGGTCATGACCACACTTGCGGCTAGATCGTCAGGCGCTTTGATCGCTACGGAGTTTGAACTGCCCTTGTCATTCAAGATCAAGCGATTTGCGGTACTGTTGTTCCCCTGGACGACTAGATTTCCGGTAATCGTCCCCGACACACTAGCTGAGACGTTTGCAGGCTTCCAAGATGAACTAACCCCGTCCCACGCAAGCACCTGGCCTGGGCTTGGCGCGGCAGGTGTCACGTCGAATCCAGCTATTTTGCTCGTTCCGAATGCTGGGTTTATAGTCAATTTACCGTTTGTATCGAAGAATAGGGCATTGGTATCAACTGGCACCTTCAATGCAAGTGGCGCGGCATTCAGCTGCTGCCGGGGATAGGTGACATTGTTGGTCGCGTCTTTGACCTCGATCCAAGTCTCACTGGTGCCGTCCATAAAAGTCGCGGAGCTTACAGCGCTTGCTGGGATGTTAATTTGAAAGACCCCGTCATCAAGAAGTGTCGCATCATACGGAAGGGGTGCGCCAAGTAATGCTGTGCCACCAGAGGCAGCAGTATAAAACTGGATACGAAGATCCACAGGTCCACTGAGCGCTGAGCCGTTATTATCAGTTAGGCGGCCACCGTAGGATAGGTCGCGGGCTCCAGCTTTAGACTGCGTCGCTAAGGACGTCGCTGAGACTATGCCTACGATCGTTCCGGCGATCGCTCCGTTTTTTATCCGTAGTACAAACTTGCCCATAGTCCACCTCTCACCGGTCCGGCCTAAACGCCCGTCGGTTGGTCATCGGATTAGTGCACTTTGGGCTTTAGGGATTTAATAAAGCATTCGTCAAAATGAGTGTTTACGATGCATTAAAGCGGACGAGATGTTGGCGTGTCTAAATTTTAGATAGTGCTTTTTTGATTCACGCATCTTCCGCGCTGTGACTAGTCCTTCGTCCTTCAGTCAAAACATGTCAATTCAAGCGGAACGTAAGTCCCGGTAAATATTGTTTCTAAAATGTTTTTTTAGGCGAACCGTTATATTTTGCCTCAGCGCCGCCGATAACTGGGGTGCGAAGTCCTGAGTATGAAGGTGATACACATGAACAAAACTATCAAAATACAAAAAAGCCGATGGCCATCGAGGCCCGACGAGCTTCACTTGGCTCAAGCCGCTCTCGCGGTAGCACTCAGTATCGGCCTTACCGGATGTCTCGAGCTACCAGGCTTTCTGCGTACCGCAAGTGGCAGAGCAAATCGTATCGCCAAAGAATTTGCCGGTGCGAGCGACAGCGATCAGGCAACCATTGCTGGTACGCTTGCAATCACTGAGGACATCATTTCGTCTTTGAAGATTTCACTGAAAGAGCTTGGTCTCACGGAGCAGCAACTGCAAGCGGTCGAAGATTCAGCGCGGCGAGAGGTGCAGGCCAGCGTCGTGGCGATACAAACGGGGTCTATGTCCTTAACTGTGGACATGGTCGGCACACCGATTGAGTATGCAGTACCGGCGGTCATGCGTGGCGCAGTGATTGGTCTCTCTGCGATAGGCACTCAGCCCTCAGCACTTACGCTCAAAAATGACGCGGTGAAAACAGTGGTTGGCACTGGCTTTAAAAACATGCGTGGGCGCGTCAATGCGCTGCCCCCGCAGGCAGTTGAGAACATGGCTATCAACATCGCCGGAGGTGCCGTATCGAAATTAACTGAAGCAGGATACACGCCAGATACCGTCGCCGGAGCTACCAAGGCAGTTACTAGCGGGGGTATTGCCAGCCTTAAAGAGGCTGGCATCCCAGCTTCAGAAATTTCAAACGTCGCCAAGGTGGTCGTATCTGGCTCCGTTGCTCAACTAAGCACAATCAATCTACCACCAGAAAAGGTCGCCGCCGCCGTCGGTGGTGTGACTGAGGGCGCCGTCGCAGCCATTAAAGATACCGGGCTCGATGCCAGCGGTACTGCTCAGCTTGCCGGTAGCTTAACCGCCGCTTCAGTGGTGGCACTGGTTGCCCTGAAAAATGTTGGTGACGAGTCCCTAGTCGCGGCGATGAAGCAGATTTCGACCAGTGCGGTAAGCGCTCTTAAAGAGGCGAAAGTTAATGAGGACACCATGCTCAGCGCCGTCAATTCCATCTCCTCAGCCAGTACGAATGCGGTGCTGGCGGTGACGGAATCGGGGGCAGTGAACCGTGACGTCATGAAGGCGGGTGTCTCCGCAATCACTTCGGGTGCGATTTCTGGACTCAGCACATTGGTGTCAGAGTCGAATACAACGCTTGCCAGCTCTGCAGCCAGCTCCATCGTCGGGGGCTCCATGACGGCCCTCGCCGAAAGCAGCAAATTGGCCGCTAATGAAAAAGTAAACATCGTCGTCGATGTGGTGAGTAAGTCCGTGGCCGAGGTGTCGGCCCTTGGGTCGGCCACCGGTAAAACCAATGTAATTAGCTCTGTCATAGGTAAGACGATGGAGAGTCTAGATGCCCTCGGTGTAGCGAAAACGGCTGAGGACACAGCAACCACACTTAAAGCGGTATCGACAAGCGCGACAGCTGCCCTGGCATCCAGTGGATTCACGGGCCAGCAGCTGGCGACTGTGGTGTCTGAAGCAGTGGTCGGATCCTTGGTCAAGGGTATCGATAGTCTCAAGGTGAGTTCTGGTACCAATCTCGGCGGTCTCGTGAGTAGCGTGATGACAGGTGTAGCCTCTGGAGTTGATACGCTAAAAAGCGAGGGGAAAACCACCGCCAACGAAGCTGTGGCCGCCATCAGCGCTGCTTCGCAGTCAGCGACGGATAAAGTTTCCGATCTGAAGGTGGCAAGCACTTTGTCATCTACAGAAATCGCAAGCATCACGGAAAGCGTGGTTACGGCCACCCCGCCAAGCGTTACTTACGCCGTTGCCGCGGTGAGCTTAACTATTGGCAATACGATGGAGCCACTGGTTCCGACGGTATCGGGTAAATTCACGGATTGCACTGTTAGTCCATCGCTACCAACAGGTCTGGATATTGCGACTAGCTGCCGTATCTCGGGTACACCAAGTGCGGTAACACCGCCGACGATCTACACGATCCGACCGAACAACAGCGGCCTTGCGACGCTGCTCACCATCGGTGTGGCGCCCATCGCCGCGCAGCCAGGCGCTGGCGGTCATGCCTACTACCAGCAGGGCCTAATGCTATCCAACTTCGGCACCGGTGCTCAGGTGAGCAGTGGGTTCCAGGGGTGGGTGCTTGGTGTGTCACCGGCTAAAGTTAACGCTGGGACGTCGACGTTGACCAGTGGGTACTCCGTTAGGAAGTAAACTCCTATTTGGCGCGGTCCAGACAGCAGCACGATCTTTTTGTCCAGATCTTTGGCAATAAAATTTGTTAAATATCGGTTAGTTAGCAAAGTGTGTTGCCTATCATAAAAAAGTCGCGACTAATTTATGATAGGCCAACCGACCCAACTTGACCAGCCTTTTGACGCCTTTCACATTTACCAGGTCAATCTCCCAGCCATAGTCTCAACGGCCACACGCTTTTGCCCAGCTGCAGCCAAATCCATCAACCTCTGATGATTGGTCACCAGGTGTTCCAAAAATTCGTACTGCCTAAACGTATGAGCCATCACATAATAGGCCAGGCGATTAATGCCAAAGTCAAAAAGCGAAAGCTCGTAGCCACGGCGCCATGCGGGACGCGGCAGTGTCGTGCCACTATATTCCTCGAGCTTTGTGCGATGGAGTTCGACAAAAGCCTCAATTTGCTGTGGCGTCGTCTCCTCTGTAGTGACGAAGGCTAGGAACTCAGCCAGGTCTCGCTGCGGTAGATGCAAGGTAGCTAGTTCCCAGTCAAATGCGCATAGCCGGAACTTGCCCTGATCCTCCCGCAGTCCGATATTACGGGGGTTAAAGTCATTGTGTATGAGTGTGCGCGGCATGCGTTCGATTTCGTCCCACCACCGATCAACGTTATTGAGTAGGTCGAGATTGCAGGTTAAACGGTCGCTCGTCATAAGACGCGGAAACTCCACATGACCGTGCTGTAACATCTCTCGGAATAGGGCGCGTCGCTCCGTCATATCGGCTGCCGAGGCCGTGTGGCCTATCCAAGGTGTCTGCATCAATGCAGCCTCGCGTCCCAGCCAAACGCTATGCAGCGCAGCCAGGCCTGATATAGCAGCCTCTATATGCTCCTCGCGCCAAGCATAGGGGCGTGCCACGGTACCCATTAACTGGAGATTTTGCAGGCGCTCCATGATGACCAGATAGGCTTCACGCCTGTCGTCTTGATGGATGCCAAACACTTGCGGCGTATGATCTTTAAAGCGGCTATCGGACTGACCGTAGATAGCAAGCTCCTTCAAGTGACAGAGATGGGACTCACTACGGTACCTGAAATCGTCGTAGATACGTCCCAGTGTGGCGTTGCACATACCAGCCATTTTGCTCGCAATGAGGATTACCTCTTTGTCGGTTGCTTTCGATTTAACAACGACTTCGAGTTTATGCGCGGCGCCAGCGGTGTCGTGACAGGTCAGCTCATAAGGTAGGATGCCGATCAATTTTTTGGCATTACGCGCAGCGAGCTCCGAGATAATTGCATCACCCGTATCGACGGGGTCCCCCGGCCTGACATCTGCGATGATCATGTCCCGATACTGATCTTGATTGTGATTTTGTACCACTTGCTGAATCAAATTGCGGTCGAGGTCTTGAGATGTGAGCCACTTGACCGGTCGATTCCGCCCAAGACGCTCATGCGCCCGGACGAAGGTCCCGCCGACAAGGGCAGACGACGTCGATAGATCGAGTGCTAAACAGTAGCCGGCGATAATTTCGGCAAAGCGGGCGGCTTTGTCGGATCCAAGGCAGTCCATGATTTTCAGGCATTCAGATTGGCTGGGTAATGAGGTCCCACCGCCTACGGTACCAACAATCAGGGTCGGTAGGTGCATCGAAGTGTAAATGCCGTCGTCGGTTCTCTCTACGTAAAAATTTGCCAGAGATGACTCGTGCACGCAGGCGATATCTTGACCCGTCGCCACGAACATGGCGGCGACGGCGTTGGAGACATTGATGTTGGCGCCAATGGCACCAGCTTGAGCCAGCGCAACCATACCGGAATTGAAATAACCAGCCAACGTGTCTGGACTCACTTTCATCACTTTTTCGAGGATATCGCCGGGAATAAACGCTTCAGCGATCACGCGTGTGCCGCGTCCCTCCAGGTAGGATTTGAAGTTGACCTTTTTGTCACCGCTAAGGCCGGAGTCGATGACAAATTTTTCCACCGTAATGTCCGAAAGCTTGCTTGCCTCAGCGAGGGCCCACTGGCACGCGTGCCACGTGGCGGCGGTCGTCATGTTCTGGCCAGCAGCATCGGCTGTGGCGTAGACAAAGCTTGCGTGAATAGACCGACCAGACAGTGTGATGTCGATACTGGTTAGTGCCGCGTGCGTGGACACCTGGGCGACGGCCTCTTGCAAACCCGTAATGTGATCTTTGAGCCACTCGCTGAAGACCACAGCACTACCGAGGGAGTCCATGACAAACATCGGGACGCGCGTCATCCGCTGATTGATGGTTCTGGTTTTGACGCCGCCGGCGAGGCTAAGCAGCAAAGCCCCGCGCGAGGCTGAGGCGACCAAGGCTCCCTCGGAGGTGGCAAAGGGAGCATAGATTTCTCCCCTCGCATGCTGGCCGTTAAATAGTAGAGGGCCAACTAAGCCGATCGGCACCTCTACGCTGCCAATATGATTCTCGATATTACCAACTAATTGGTGTGCGTCCAGAGCTGATTTGCGAATCGTCTCTAAACTAGAGCCTATTTTGTTCTCGATAAAGGAAAGCCTGTTGACGCGGGCGGCCTCAGTATAGATTCCGCGCTCAGGGATACGGTCGTCAGGCCCAAGAGCTAGGGTGTCTGCGCCGCGTCGTCCAAGTTCGGGGTGACGATTTTCGAGCAAGATTTGCCAGAGTATATTTTGACTTGACCTGTCGGGACAGTGGCAGTGCACCCATGTGCCCGTTTCCGTATCGATACCTGTACTCGCACCCTTGCTTTCGCGGGCTTCGCGGCAGGCGATAACGGTGAGTGCCAGCCGGTGCGCGGCATAGTCCGCCTTCCACAAAGTCGCTTGCTGCAACTCGAGTAGCTTGCTCTTTTGCCAGGCGCTGAGTGGCTCGCGGGTGACGAGGCGTAGGCCAGATTCCGCGATATCGACTATAGCTAGCTCCACCCTGACTTCATCATGATGGAATACGACCTTCCAGCCAAGATCTGGGCGCGCTTCGATTCTAGTTTTAGAGCGTCGGTCTTGGGTAGCTCGCATCTTGACTCTCCGTCGCCAATTAAAATTTCAAGACTAAATCGCGCGTGCAAATAACTCATAGTGCCGCGTCCAGTCGCTGGCCCAGGCCAGCCACTTTTCGATGGTATTGGCGCTACCGTCGTCGTGAACAAGGGCCGCAATGCCGCCGCGCAAATTTTGCTCATCTCCGTATTGCAGTGCGTGGTAAAGGAGGGCGCTTGCTGCTGACCATTTGCGGCCTTTAGTCCGGCTCACTAGATCGGGCTGTACCGCGACAGTCTTCACGACGACGTAACCGCGATCGACAAAACCGAACAGAAATCCGACGGGAATGACGGCACCGCTACCGTCCTCTGGCGGAAGGATAAAAGCCGACGGTGACAAGTCCAGTTGACCGGCCCCACTCCTATAAATGCGCTTAAAAAGGCCTAAATCTATGGGTTCAAATAAAAATTGCCGGCTAAAGCTCGGGATAGCAATACCGTGCAGTAGCGCCAATTCATCGTCAAACGAGCGTCCATCTGCGCCAAAGGACCGGAACGTATATCCGTCGCGCAGAGCTCTTTTATGATGTGGTTCCAGGACGCGCATGGCTTGACGAAAAACGCTGCGAAAAACTCGCGTATGGTAGCGTCCCTGCATCGACTTATCACCAAAGATGGTTTCCGGTGCGCCAAATCCCGTCGCTTTAAGTGCTGCCTCCAAATCAGGATCGAAGGGCGGCTCCCACCCGAATGGCGCCTCGATTCCGTCGGCGCCATCCTGAGGGGCGACACCAGAGATGACGCGGTAACGTAGCCAAGTGTTGCAGTCGACAGGAGCAAACACTGCGGTCACGCCTTGCGCTCCCAGCCACCTAAGTGCTGTCTCCAGTAACGCGACATATTTGGCTAGGCGCTCGCTACGCGGTGCTTCGACGTCACAAGCGAGTAATCCTATGTAGCCTCGTGTTGGATCGACGGACGATATGCGGGCCCCGACGCGGCCGATAGGTTGTTCTCCATCACAGGCTAACCAGTATTCCATGGGGTGCCAGCAGGGATCCATGGCCAGCTCAAGGTAGGCTGCATGGTCTTTCAGATATAAATCGCAGCTACTTTGGTCACGGATCGATGTGAAGGCGAAGCGAAAGCGACTAGGATCCATAGCCGCGCTTAGGCTCTCGATATTCATATCGGGTTTACCCACCTTCGTCGATTGCATGTCTTTGCTTGTGAGATTATCATAAACTTTTCCGACATTAGTACGATTATTCGCGGTTGTACCGATTAGCTCCAAGGCCTAGGCAAGGAGATGGCAGTGAACTGTATCGAAGCCATTGCGTCATGGAGCAGGAATCTGCCCGCAAAGCTTGCCCTTTGGGAGCAAAACTCGGGACCGGTAAGCTTTGGTGCACTGGGCACAGGGGCTGCCACCGTGCAGCAAGACTTAATCCAGAAGGGCTTTAAGGCCGGCGACTGTGCTATTCTTGTCGCCCTCCCGAGGCCCCCTCTTTACGCGGCGATGACGGCCGTGATTGGCCTTGGTGGCCGGGTTATGCTGGTCGAACCCTGGCTAGACGCCACCGACGTAGCCGCTATCATTCGGGAACAAAGTCCGGCTTTTTTGCTGGTCGACCGGGTAGGCTGGTGGTGGAGTCGCCGTTTCCGTGCGCTTCGCTCCATCAAGTCAGTAGTTGTCGAAGGGCAGGTTTTGCGGGCTGCGAGCCCCAAGACTTTGGTGGTTGAAGCTTGCGCGCCCGATGATCCTGCGATCGTTGTGTTTAGTTCAGGGTCCACCGGTAAGCCCAAGGGCATTGTGCGCAGTCATAAGTTTTCGACCGACATGGTGCGTCTTCTGACCGAAGATGGACGCCGTGATCCATATCCCGAGCCTGACTTGGCGGTACTACCCGGCATCACCATCTTGCATCTCATGTCGGGTCGCGGCGCTATCATGGTCGGCAACGATTGGCGCCAGCGGACACTCCGCTCCCTTGGCGACAGGATTGGCGCTTATCAGCCACGGACGCTGTCGACTAATCCGGCTTTCCTCCGCGCCCTGCTCACCGCGACCAAGGCGACGACGGGTTTTGATAGCCTCAGGCACATCTACGTTGGTGGTGCCTCGCCAGACCGGAGCCTCGTGCAGGAGGCGCTGGCCCGTTGGCCTATGGCTAAGATGACAAATATTTATGGCGGCAGTGAGGCCGAGCCCATTGCTATGGCCGACATGGTTGATGCGCTCCACTTTGCGCGTGAGCGTGATGAAATTCAAGTTCGCTACATTGGTAGTCCTTTTCAGTTTATCGATCACGCCAGTAGCGATGACGGCCTATGGGTCAGCGGCCCTAATGTTAATGGCTCTTATATTAAGGCATCCGCTGCCGATGCCCGTCACAAGCGCACAGATGCCGCTGGCAAAAGATGGCACTGGACTGCCGATCGCATCGATGTCCAGCCTGAGGGTTGGTATTTTCTGGGACGTACGAACCAGCCCGTCGATGAGTTCGCTCTTGAGCAACGCCTGTACCGCGTACTCGGTCATTCGCGAGCTTTTGTCACGCGCGCGATCAATGGCTCCCTTATTGCCCTCGGTGAGGGGGTGAAGGCGGCGCTACCATCGATCCGCGCTGCCTGTCCAGAAATTGCCGATGGTGCGTCTATCCCCGTTATCTTTGAACGTCGTCATCGCTCCCGCATCAACCGCGCAGCGTCGCTGCGTCCGCACTCTATGGTGCGGCGTTGGCATCAGTTCTTCAAAGAGCGGGCGCCGCTGCCCGTCCTTGCCTTCGTTGCGGCGGGGCCGTCGTTAGGTGCTGCCCTGGCCGCAAGCACAGCTACACCGAGCTATTTAGTAGTGCTACATTTTGCCATCATTTTCCTACTCCTCATCACGGTGAGGCTCATGGATGAGCGCAAAGATCTACTCAAGGATCTAGCCCTAGAGCCCGCCCGCCCTTTGCCTCGCGGCCTCATAACTAAGCTGGAGATGCGCAGTGCCGTCGATGCGCTTTTATTTGCGTTGGTCGCTTTGGGGTTTATCACGGGAGTGACCGGGGGGTTCTACGGGGGACTTGCGGCACTGCTGGCTGTTGGTTATCTGCTCATGATGGAGCGCGAGTTTTATCTCGGTGACGTCCTCAAAAGGTGGCCGCTCGCCAGTGCTCTGTCCCATCAGGCACTTTTGGTCCCCATGTACCTAGTGCCCATAGCCACGGCAGTTGCTGCCGCGCGCTTGCCCTCGCCCGTAGCTGTCGCTTTTATCGTCGCCAACTTCGCCGGCTCCATGGCCTACGAAATCGCACGCAAACTGGATCCTCGCAGTCCCGAGGGCAAAGACACTTATCTCCAGATCTACGGCCGCCGGCGGACCCTGACAATGCTGCTGATCTGTGCTGCGGTCATCATCGCGACGCATGTGATGCTTGGTACTTGGGCCACGATAATCCCGCTTAGCGCCCTATTTTTTGTCTCGCTTGCGGCATGGTTTAAAGCTCCTGCAAAATTTCAAGCTGTCGAAGGTTCTGCTGCGCTGCTCAGCTTGGGGCAGCTTTGGATGTTGTTTTTCGTCTAAACCCAAGCTCCAAGACTTTAGGAGTCTACAGGAGGAGTCAAAACGTGACTGAACGCGAAATTGCCGATTTGCAGCACCCGGACTTAACTGCTACCACCGCGACTGCAGGCGTCACTGCCGTGGACGCGCGTGATTTAGTAGTGACAGACTATACGCAGATCGTTGCATCGCCCGAGCGATTTGGTGGTAAAGCCGTTTCCCTTGCCCGACTGGCATTGCTTGGCTACCGCGTGCCCCGTTTCTTCGTCATTCCTGTCGAGGTACAGGAGGCCTTGGAGCGCGGTGCTATTGATCCTACGCGTCTTCTGGCGTCGGTGCGTCAAGCCTGCGATCAGCGTGGCATGGGGGAAGCGTCTCTCGCCGTGCGTTCCAGTGCTACTTGCGAAGACGGGCGGGAGCAAAGTTTTGCCGGTATGTTTAGTTCCTGTCTCAATGTGCGTGGTGCCAAAGAACTTGGCGCTGCCATAAAAAGTGTGCATGCGTCTGCAAGCTCCGTCGCCGTCGAGGCGTACAGGAGGACGCTCGGTATCACTGAGCGCCCGCGCATGGCTATAGTCATCCAAGAGATGATAGACGCCTCTATTTCGGGGGTCGCATTCAGCTTGGATCCAACCGGCACGGAATCTCATCACGTTCTGGTAGAGGCAGTTTTTGGACTTGGCGAAGGTTTGGTCGGTGGAGACCTGTGTGCCGATCGCGGCTGGGTGGATCGCAGTAACACTAACGTCCAGAAGGTCGTCACCGCAAAAAAAGAAGCAGCACATCGATGCAACGATGGTAGTGGTACCTCCGTCGCCGCGCTGCCCGTCTATCAGCACATGGCGACGGCATTGACGCCAGTGCTTCTAAGTGACGTCAGTCAAACGGCTCTTGATATCGAGCTTGATTTTGCCGCGGCTGCACTCGTTCAAGGCCCATCTCAGGCGATCGACATGGAGTGGTGTTACCATAACCGACAGCTTTACGTCCTCCAGGCACGTCCGGTGACCGCAGTCGCTCCCTTGATGGCGCGGGCACACGGGCCTGAAGCCGCAACTGCCTCGGTGACCGCAGGCATACCTGCCACCGACGGAGCAAAACTTCTCTGGGACAATGCCAACATCGTTGAGAGTTACTCGGGTCTAGTCGCGCCACTAACCTTCACGCACGCACGTCGTGCTTACCGGCGTGTGTACGAGGAATTCGCCCGCGTCATGGGCGTACCTGAATCCATCATCAACGCGGAGCGTGAGTTATTTGGCAATATGCTCGGGCTACTGCGGGGGCATGTGTACTACAATTTGCTCAATTGGTACCGACTGCTCAGTTTGTTTCCTAATGCCGAACGTAGTGCCGGTTTCATGGAAACTATGATGGGCGTTAAGGAAGAGCTAGGCGCTGAGTCGGCGGAAGCTTTTTTTGCTGGCGTGCGGTCTCCCTATAGACCCAGACCTCTCCGTAAGATGTACTTGGCCTCAATCGCAATGCTGCGGTTATTCACTTTAAAGAAGCGCATGACGCAATTTGAGGCACGCGTAAATGCTGCCTGCGACCAGGCGATGGCTACTGACTACATGGCGCTGAGTGTCGGTGCTCAATTGGCTGCGTACGAGGATCTCTCTCAGGAATTTCTCTCCAACTGGCAGGCGCCCATCATCAACGATATGCGATGCATGCTACTTTTTGGGTCGCTCCGCCGCCTGGGTGCTAAATGGTTGGGTGCGTCTTTTGACGTAAATCAAGTGGTGAGGGGACACGGTACTTTGGGCTCTGCTGAGCCTGTAGAGCGTCTGCGAGACGTGGCGCATCGCATTTACAATGGAGATCTGCCAGGTCTCACCTGGCTGAGCCAAGTATCACTGAATCAAGCTATGCACCAGCTACGGACCACGGCAGACCTAGTGCCGCTACGTTTAGAGGTCGAGGCCTACCTTGCCGCATTTGGCTTCCGCTGCCCCGAAGAGTTAAAACTTGAGGCCGATGATCTTTACATAGACCCGACGCCGGTCATGCAGACGCTGCGTGCCTATGTCGATCAGTTGCGGCGCCAAGACGGCAGTCAACGGCCTTCTCCCATGCCAGAGGTACAGAGTCATCATCGTGACCATCAGGATGGTCTGAGTCATCTGCCATTCATGAAACGTCACATTTTGAAGTTCCTCATCACGCATACGGCCAAGGCGATCGCTGATCGCGAGCGCTTGCGCCTTGTCCGCGGCCGTACATTTTCCGTTGCGCGCAGAATCTTCAGAGCGATGGGCGCTAAACTTGCCGCGAATCATCTCATAGCGGAGGTTCATGATGTCTTCTATCTCACAGTGGAGGAGCTCGGCGATGCCGTCCACGGCCGCGGTGCCTCAGCCGACCTAGCCAGCGTGGCCAAGTTGCGCCGGCAGGAATATGTCGGCTACGCCTCGGAGCCCACACCGCCTGAGCGTTTCGTGACGCAAGGGATCCCAGCAGCGACGATGCCGCGCGTAACAGTGGCTTCCGGCGCGGCATTAAACTCCCCCCTGCCTCAGGGGGCGAGTTGGCAAGGTACCCCCTGCTACCCCGGCATGGTCACGGGTAAAGCCCTGGTGGCAAAAACCTTTAAAGACGCTGCAGAAGTCCAGGGTGAGGTGCTCGTCGCGCGCAGTACGGATCCAGGCTGGGTCGTGCTCTTCCCCAGGTGCAGTGCATTGGTGATCGAGCGAGGTAGTCTGCTTTCGCACTCGGCCGTCGTCGCTCGTGAACTCGGCATTCCGACGATCGTCGGTGTTTCGGGTATTACGGATGCCTTGCAAAACGGTGATCAAATCGAGGTCGATGCAGCGCGTGGAACGATTAAATTGTCAGGTCACGGCGTGACCTGAGGCAGCCTTTGAGTATCCAAAGGTCACCGATCAGCATGCCGATATAACCAGAGGCAAAGAGGATACCGAGTACGCGCGGTTGCGCGAAAGATGACGTTAGGTAGGCAAATGAGGCGAGCACGGCCACCACAGTCATCTGGAGCGATCCAAGCCCTCGCTGATTTAACCCGTCGGTGAGACTGCCGCGGCGATGCGCGAATAAATACTGGACGGCACTGTCACCCGCCAGGCCGACTAGCACCGCGGCAAAGAGACAAGTCACGAAGTTGACACTACCAATGACCAGCGGCAGCATCCCGAGGAGCACGCAAGGGCCCCAGATTGACGATACTATGACGACGCCTATACCAGATTTGCCGAGTGCACGTGACAGTGCCATCAGTAAGGCGATGACCAGCACCATGCTCACGGCGAAGCTTTCGATCAGCGTCCTGATAACACTGTCGGAAAATACAGCAAACGATAGTAAGTCTCCCGTTACCGAGCATTTGTCGCCGCTACAAATCGAGTCCAATTGGGCGCGTATGGGTCTTAGCGATCGTATATCGTCGTTGGCGACAAAGATGGTGGCCCGCACTAAAGGCTCTTTGGAGCTAAACCAGCGCTCATACGATTTGGCTAGGGCAAATTCACGGTGGAGTATGTCACGCCTGAGCGGCGAGAGATCCTGCGACGCAAAATCGAGCACGGCGTAGGGGTCCTCTACCTTCACGACGCCAGGGATTTTTTTCACGGTCTCTAGAATTTGGCGCTGATCGGCCGTGCTAGTTGACGTCCTTAGTACCAAGTCGATGGAGCCGCTGAAGCCGAAGTGCTCGCGCAGATCCTGGATGCTGCGGTTAAAGGGGTGTTTGGCGTCCCACAAATTTTCGATCGAATCCTGGACGTCTATTCGCAAAGCACCAAAAAACGAAAGGCCAAATAAAATCATGAGTCCATGGAACAGTGGTCGCGGTAGTTGCACGCGACTCATGCCGCGTAATCCGCGGCTGGTTCGTGTGAGTTGACTCGCGGTGTAGAGGCGCAATTTCGGCCAGATGGCCATGGTTGCCGGTACCAGGAAGAACATCACGGCGAATTCCAGAAGCGAGCCGGCAGCAGCCCAAAATCCAAGGCGCCTCACCGGAGCAAGGTCAGAGAGGCACAAAGACCCAAAGCCGATCACAGTTGAAATGGAAGTGTAAAAGCACGGTAGCAGCTGGCGCCTAAACGGAGTACGCCATCCTTGGTGGGGGTGGGCATCCTGAGCGGCCTGCGATACATAAATGAAATCCTCTGTGGTAGCCAAGGCCACGATAGTGAAAAGGCTATTTGATAGGATGTCCACAGGTGTGCCGCTAAGTCCCATCAGGGCAAACAAGATGGTAGTTGTAAAAACTAGGCTTAGGGCCATGATGATGCCGCCGCGCCACGTCCCAAAGATGAGGCGCACGCTCACGCAAACTATTAGCATCACGAGTAGATTGAGACCTTGATCCTTGATTAAACTCTCAACAAAATACCATTTACAGGCAGCGCTGCCGCCAATACTGGCACGAAGCGGTCCGTCTGGAGTAAACGTTTGCTCAAGGTCCGCCTTGAGTGGAGTCACCAAGGCCGGATCGAAATTGCCGTAAGTTCCGTCTTCGGTTGCGCCGCGCAGGAACAGATCAACAATCACTGCGTCGCCTCTCGGACTAGCAACGATACCAGCGAGTGGTGAGTTGTTCAGTGGCGCTAGCGGCGACGCCGCTGCAACTTGTGAGCCAGGCTCGCAATCAAGAGGTACAAGTTCTGGGTACCTAAGCGTTTGGTCATCTTCTTTGCCGACGCGAAAGCCAAAGGGAGACTGCAACCAGTCAATATTTTGGCTACTGAAGTCGATGCGTCGCGACCATGTGCGTATGGCGCAAAGATCGGCACTGTTCAGTGCGGCGCCGTCGCGCCGCTTAAACAACACGGTGAGCTCATGTTCGCCGGGAAAGGCATCCCTCACCAATGTTTGCAGTGCGGCTTGCGGCGACGCAGCATCGAGCATGTCTGCTATCGATACGAGTACGCGCAACTTACCAGCCCCGGGCAGCAGGAGCAGAAACATCGCTAAGGCCACGGCTAGGACGAGGCGCGGATGCCTCGTCACAAACCTTAACATGTGGGCCAGGACTAGCCCGGGGACCTGAATTAAGATCCTATGTCCGTGCTGTCCCGGTCTTTGAGCGGTAGTACGCTTAGATTGCAAAGGCAATAGCCACGCCCGGTGTGGTAGCAAACCATCCACCCCACACTTGGCCGAGGACGCGCAGAACACGCGCTACGTCGGTCGGTGAATTCACATCAGGGGCGTAAGGCTTGTAGGCAGCAGGATCCCACTGGGTGGCTTCACCGTAATGGAAGTTACGAGACTCCATGCCGGCCACCATAATGGATTCGTTACCTGGTTTGAACGCCGTCGGCATAAACGCCTGCAAATTCGCCGGTGGATTACTGTAGAAAGCCGGGATGTTGATGGTCACGGTTTCGCCGGTAACTGCACTACGCACTGGTTTGCCGGCGACCATGGCCTGAATGTTACTGAGTGATGCGTCATTGATGCGCTGCCAAGGGAGTAAGCGCGCAGGATTTAGAAGCTGAAAGTCGTTCACATCGTTATTGCCCCGAGCCTTTGTAGCTGTCCAGGCAAGGGCAATCGTATCAACAGCGGATTTCAGGTGATTGTAGGCAACTGGCATATACTGGGTTGCATTTGGTAGCCGCGCAAAGAGATTAGGGTACTTTTTCACCACTTCCACGCGGTCCATCGCCGAGAGACCTTGCGGGGTGCGTGAGAACACAATGTTGATGCCCATTTTGTTGCCTAGCTTCTCACTGGCAGCAACGATATCGTCATTGTTAAACGACAAGAACACCAAAGTATTGTGGTAAATACTGTGGAGGCCCGACAGCGCGACATTCTTTTCGACGTCGGTGATCGTGACAAAACGGTCCTGACTATCGCTGAACCCCGCTGCGCCGTAGACGATGCGGTTATCCCACACGATGGGGTTGGCGCTGGTGATGGCTAGGCTCTCCAAGCGGCTGATGGCTGTGTCTAGCGCTTGGTTACCGACGAGTTGGCTGAAGAGGAAGCCCTGTAGTTCAGTGACCGAGTCAAAGCGCTTATTGATGCCTTGGTATGGCAGCATCAGATAATCGAAAATTGCGAGCCATGCACCTGTCCCGCTGCCACCGTTGCTCGGTGGTGGTGAGAATAGATTGATGCCGGCGGCCGTAGCCATGAGCGATGACACGAGTACTGAATCGGCAACCTTAGACTGTTTAGCGAGGTCATGAACGAGGTGACCCACGCCGCGCAGACCCTTGAGGGGAATGAGCTGTGCTGCGACAAAACGAAGATCGGCTGGATAGCTGGCGTAACCTTGATCTATTTGCGTCAAAAGTGCAGCAAAATCGTCGGGAGACTGTATGGCGACAAATTGCGCAATAAACTTTTTCATCTCTGGCGATTCTTGGTCTTCAGAAGCATTGCCAACGCGTCCGCCGCTTTTGCCCGCACTTTCAGTAGTAGACTTAGGCGATGATTTGCAGGCCATGGGCCCGGCCGCCATCATGGAAACGCAGAGCATCAAGACTGACTTAGGCACCTTCATAGAAACTCCTTCGCTATAAGCACAGGAATCAACGAGTGTCACGCCTTGACTCATGACTCGCATGCGTTTCGCATTAGTCTAACTGATAATGATTTAGTCTACTAGAATGCTGACTAAATATGTTACATTTTTATGAGTCACCCCTCCTTATTTTCCATCACTCACCGACAGGGATCTCTATGTTGAAGCGCCTATTCAAGCGTAAACCGATTCCACTTGAGTTACCCGAGGGATTTGAGATCAATCCGCCGCAATTTGACTTGGCGGAAATTAATTTCGCACAAGGGTTCGACGAGTCGCATTACTTTATGCCTGAGGAGCTGACGCACGTTTATCACACGCCCCACTACGGGGCGCTCTCGCCACGCGAGCGTCGTGACTACAATAGGCTGACGGCTTTGGCCCTGGCCGAGCAATTCATATTTCTCGAGGATTACCTGCTCGTACCGACCGTCGAACGTCTGCTCCGTAGCCGTAACGTCCGCTGTAGTGCCGGTATGGAGCAGTATCTCCACCAGTTTGTCTCCGAGGAACATAGGCACAGCGAGATGTTTTGGCGGACACTCGAGGCGGCAGCACCAGAGCGCTATCTGTCGCGGCGCTTTGCATTTGCCCGCGTGAAATCCAAGTGGTGGCTCCGTGAGGCGCTCTCGCGGTGGCCCGTGATGATGCCGCTATGGGTCTGGTTGAGTCTCCTTTTGGAAGAGCGAACAGTTTTTCTCGCGCGCCGCTTTAATCGGGCAGCAAACGTCAGCCCCCTCTTTAAGCAGGTCTTTGAGCTGCACATGACCGAGGAGCAGCAACATGTAGCCTTGGACGAAATCCTGATCGCTGCGATCTACACTAAACTGCCTCCGTGGCTGCGCCGCCTGCAAGCGCGTCTCATTCACAAACTCTTCGGTTGGTATGTCAATCCTAGGATATCGCCCCGTACCGTACTCGACGCTTTAGTCGAACTGCATCCACGACTAACGTCTTGGCGGAGTGAAGTGGCACAGTACATGAGGGAACCAGGAGCTAATCTAAGTTTCCGGCGCCTCAACTTCACGCGGCGCGTGCTGCCGCGGACTTACGCCTGGCTTGCCACATTTCCCGAGCTGCGTTCAGTTGTTGCCCTGCTTGAACCTGAGAAAATAAGCTTGCCCATTCGGGCCGCGGCTGTGTACTCAGGTGAGGCTCCGCGCGAGACAATGTAGGCTTTTCTGTTTACCCGTTTGATGAGTGTTTTTATGTCTATGTCAATGAATACATTAGTGAACCCACTGATCCGGTGCGCGACAGCTCTGCTGGCTCCCCTGCTGGCCTTGAGCAGTGGCTGTGACAACCCCAGGGACCCTGAGGTAGAAAAGCCTAGTCTAAACCTGCTGCCCCTCGACGCTGTCGATCGGGCCTGTCCCGAGCTCTTGTTTGATTTTGCCTCCGTCGGCGTGCCGGAATACGACCTCCTGTATACGTTCGTAGCGGTTGCTGGGACCACGGTGGGTACCAGCGACAACGTCCAGCGCTTCGATGGTGCGACGCTCAGGGTGCAACCCCGCAACTGCAAGTCTTTTCCGAGCGGTAGTATGGTGATCAGCACGCTGCAGGTGGCCAAGGTTGATAAAGACACCGGCCGCATCACGGCCGAGGTGATCTTTCTGGCCGACCCCGAGACCGGTTACTACAAGGCCAAAACCGACCAGACGAGAATTCCTGTTTATCCCGTAAAATTTGTTTATCCAGAGAGCCTCTTAGACGCGGCGATCCCCGATACGGACAAGGCTCTTGTCGGTGCGGTGATCAGCCAAGGGTGCCAGTTCAACCAGGTCGATGGGTTTACGCCCTGCAAGCCGTCGGACCCAAGCTTTGCTGGCCTCGACCAGTTCTACCGTGGACTTGAGGCGATGGAAGCTAACGTAGTGGGCGCCAAATATTTTGAAGATAAACAGATACTCGCGCGCCGCATCGTTCCCCCGCTGACGGCCCTGAAGAACGACGTTGCGTCGATGCCTGTCTATAAAGACACGGTGGCTCCCTACCAGCAGCGTTTGGGCGAGTTGAGCGTTACTAGCGGTAAGTCCTTTACTAAATCGAGGCAGGTTTCGTGGCTTGAGGCCGCCCCTGTGACCGACTACCTGCGCTCCGAGATTATCGGGCACGAGGGACGCCTGACTAAACTCAGGAATTTTAGCGAGGCAGCGATTGTGATCGTGCCAGTCGGGGCCGGGCAAGGTGCCAGTGAGTCGGTCTATGCCATCGAAGCTTCGCTGGAAAAGGCCAGCGCCTTTGTCCGTAGTCTAGATTGAGTCGCTGTCATGTATGTGACTCTCTTCCATAAACAAAGATAAAAACAGTATTTACAGATAGTTAAAAGCATTAAAAAGTCTTTATATAAAAAATTATTAATATACTTTTGCCTTTCTGCCGATAAGGGGCTAGGATCAGGGAATCACAACTTCTCGGGACCTATCCCATGGCAACCAAGGCAACGGACAAACTCAAACCCGCAGGGTTAGCTTCGGCTACCCGGCTGGTAGGCGCTTGCAAGGCGGTCGCCGAGCCTCTGAGATTTGAGGTGGTTCAGGTCCTCGGTAACGACACCTTTGGGGTGCAAGAGCTGGCACGAATCTTCGATATGCCGCAGCCGGGGATGAGCCACCATCTCAAGATCCTAGCCCGGTCGGAGCTAGTGCAGACGCGGCGCCAGGGTAACAGCATTTTTTATCGCCGCGCGCTCCAGCGCAGTGATGACGAGCTCGCCGGTTTTCTGGCAAGCCTTTACGAGACGGCTGACGCCTTGCCGCTTAGGGACGAGGTTAGGGCCAAGATTGCGTTAGTGCATGCTGAAAGGGCGGAGCAGTCGCGTGCTTTCTTTGCGCGTAACGCCAACAAGTTTAGTGAGAACCAGGCCCAGCTGTGTGACCTCGACCATTACCTGCCAAACTTGCGCGAGCTCCTCGACATGATGGAGCTCTCTGCTGCAAGCACAGTGCTGGAGGTTGGTCCGGGAGCCGGTGATCTTCTGCGCGAGCTAGCGCGCCGGTACGAGCAAGTGATCGCGCTCGACAACTCTGAGGAGATGCTGAGTATCACGCGCAAGAGCATAGGCAGCGTGCTGCGTGACCGTGTCACGTTCGTCAACGCCTCACTTGAGGACTTCGACGGCAAGGATGGCAGCCTAGACTGCGTCGTCTTGAACATGGTGCTGCATCATCTTCCGTCACCGCGGCAGGCATTTAACAGGATACGCGAGCTCCTGCGGCCTGGAGGCCGGCTGCTGCTTGCAGATCTAGGACCTCACGATCAGGAGTGGGTGCGCGAATCATGCGGTGATGTTTGGTTAGGATTCGATCCGCAAGAGCTAAGAGATTGGGCCTTGGGCGCTGGTTTTAGTGAACCACAGTCGCTTTACTTGGGGCTCAAAAATGGTTTTCAAATTCAAATTCAGTCGTTTCGTGCAAGCCATGAGGCTGCATTTCATTCATCGAAAGGAAGACAATATGACGAAGCCTGATTACAAAGTTGCCGACATGAGTCTGGCCGATTTCGGCCGTCGCGAGATCAAACTCGCCGAGCGTGAGATGCCTGCACTAATGGCACTGCGCCGTCAGTACCACAAAGTGCAGCCGCTCAAAGGCGCCAAGATTATCGGTTGCATTCACATGACCATCCAGACGGCCGTTTTGATCGAGACTCTGGTCGAGCTGGGCGCTGAAGTGCGCTGGTCTTCGTGCAACATCTTCTCGACGCAAGATCACGCTGCCGCTGCTATCGCTGCCCGTGGCATCGCCGTCTACGCCTGGAAGGGCCAGACGGTCGAAGAGGGTGACTGGTGCATTGAGCAAACCATCCTCAAAGACGGTAAGCCTTGGGACTGTAACATGATCCTCGACGACGGTGGCGACCTCACCGGCATGATCCACACCAAATACCCACAGATGCTCGCCAAAATCCACGGCATCACCGAGGAGACCACCACGGGCGTTCACCGCTTGATGGAAATGCTGGAAAAAGGCCTACTCAAAGTCCCAGCCATCAACGTTAATGACTCCGTCACCAAGGCGAAGAATGACAACAAATATGGCTGTCGCCACAGTCTTAACGACGCCGTTAAACGCGGTACCGACATGCTGCTTGCCGGCAAGAAGGCACTCGTTATTGGCTACGGTGACGTGGGCAAGGGCTCGGCACAAAGTCTACGCCAAGAGGGCATGATTGTTAAAATCACCGAGATCGACCCGATCTGTGCGATGCAGGCTTGTATGGACGGCTACGAAGTCGTGTCGCCCTACAAAAACGGCGTCAACACTGGCACGGCTGACGGCGTCGACAAGGATCTCCTGGGCCAGATCGACCTGATCTGTACCACCACGGGTAACGTCGACGTGTGTGATCGCTTCATGCTTCAGGCAGTTAAATCTGGTGCGGTGGTCTGTAATATTGGCCACTTCGATAGCGAGATTGATACCAAGTTCTTGCGTGACAACTACAAGTGGCAAGAAGTTAAGCCGCAAGTGCACAAGATCTTCCGCAATCCTAAGGACGAAGAAAACTTCATCCTCCTTCTCTCCGAAGGTCGTCTCGTCAACCTCGGCAACGCCACCGGTCACCCATCGCGCATTATGGATGGCTCCTTTGCCAACCAAGTGCTGGCGCAGATGTACCTCTACGAGAAGAAATGGGCCGACAAAAAAGACGAGCCGCTGTTCGTCAAAGTTCTACCCAAAAAACTCGACGAAGAAGTGGCCCGCAACATGGTCGAAGGTTTTGGTGGCGTCATCACCAAGCTGACCTCCGAGCAGGCTAAGTACATCAACGTCAAGGTTGAAGGTCCTTACAAGCTCGACAGCTACAAGTACTAAGTTTAGTCAGTTTGACCGAGCGCCTCCGGCAGGATCTTGCTGGAGGCGTTTTAGTATCAGTTTAGTTGAGTTGGAAGTGATGAGTTCGCTTGGACCGAACGACGTAATCAAATAAAATCTTCTTACCCCCAGACTGAGATAAGAGCCCATTAGTTGTAGTCATCGGGAGTTGATCATGCGTTCAACGATGTCCTTGGTTTTAGCCACCGTACTTGTCGGATCTGCGTGCAAGACTACTAGCGCGCCAAAAACAGCCTCGTCTACAGTCGCATCTGCTGGCAGCGGCGGCTACTCAGTTAGCTACTACACACCGGGATCGATGCCAGTTGAATGCAAGACGCCTCCTGGCTTTAATTTTAGTGACGGAGTGGCCGTGGTCGAAGGCGATCCACTTATCGACGGTGCCACATGCAGTGGCTGGTCAAGCGGCCTGCCTGATTGCACCAAAGTACTGCAGGAGAAGAAACTCTGCGGCACGATTTATAAGATTATCTACAACGGTAACGTCAAGCGCGGCTGGCTTACGGGCATTTGCCCTTGGGATCACCCGAACAATTCGGCCAAAGGCCAGTGGAATCCGTGCGGTCGCGGTCGCAGACACCTCGACTTGATGGACTCACTCTACTTTGGCTTAGGCCTTGGGGACGCGCAGAGCTGGGGTCCCGATCAAACGAGATCCCCTTGGCAGCAGAACCCGCAGGCGGCCTATGTCGAAGCCTACAAGGACGGCAAAGTGGAAGGCGTCTGGACCATCCACTAAGGCGCTGCCAGATTCGCGGCAAATGCGCCAGCTCTAGCGACAGCTTTGATTGGTGACCGGGTTCCATCCCCAGCCGTCATTGCTGTCTGCATGACTAAAATCGCAGTAACCTTGATCGTTAGCTGGTGGGCAGGAGCCTCCAGTGGCGGCATTCCATCCCCAGCCGCCATGGTTTTGGGCATCTGAGTAATCACAGCGTCCGTTACCGGTTCCCTCGTTGTGTCTCGCTCGTTTAGCACCAGCTAAAATTGCGCCGTACGGAGGAGCTCCGGCTCCCGCGAGTCCAGGGGACGAGACGGTCATACTAACTAAACCAATGATAGCGAACACGGTGCGATGGTTCATGACTTGATTGCCTTTCTAAAGCGGCCTGATGCCCGCCCTCCCAGTACTATATCGCAGCTAGTTTGGCTACTCCTCACCTCCGTCCAGATCCGACGTAACCGGTACCGCTTGGGGTGAGGTCTGCCCCATCGGCGGTAATTCCTGCACCATAGGGGAGCTGGTAGCTGGCTTAGCTTTTACCCAGATTTCCTCAAATCTTTTTTGATACCGAGCCACCACTTCGGGCTTGTCGAGATAAATCTGATTTTCATTATTTGCCATCGTCGCGTGATTGGTGAAGTTGAAGCTTCCCGTCTCGAGCATCGTGCCGTCGCGGATAATGAACTTGTTGTGCATGACGCCACGCTGGCGCCCGTAGCGGACGTCTACGCCGGCTTTGATCAAGGTTGTGACGAGCGAGTGCTCGCCCTTGCTCTGGCGCAGGTCAACCAGGACCCGTACGGGCATGCGCTTGGCGGCGAGGGCAACGTGGTGCACCAACTGATCTAAATTAATGTCATAGACGGCCAGATCTAAACTCTTTTTGGCCCCCAGAACAAATTTGACTAGTTTGGTGCCGCAGGGCTCATCCGGCGAAAAGCAGACCTCAAAGGCCTGGGGCTCAGCCGTCTGGGCCAGCTCGCCGTCGCTCACCGGCTGGGGGCGGGCTTTGTGCTTGGCACGGCGTGCCCAAGCCGGGATCGAAACGACAGCGAGTAGCAAGAGCACGGCGATGGCGCGTAGTGATCGGCGCATGGAGACCTCCAGGATTAAGAGTCATTATGGTGCCAAAGCTGCAGCCAGTTGCAAGGTCCGATCGGTGTCTTGCACAGATGTCAGCCGGGCCGAAAAAGCTGTTGCGATCGGGGACTAAGCGCGCTACACAGCCGTAGCGATTAGGAAGCCACTTAGATAGGGGATAGCGATGGGTCGTGTACTGATCATCGGCGCTGGAGGCGTCGGCGGCGTGGTTGCTCACAAGTGTGCGCAAGTACCTGAAGTTTTTGAACATATTACGTTGGCTAGCCGGACTCTGAGCCGCTGCGAAAAGATTCGGGACGACGTCTTGGCCCTGACTGGCCGGAAGATCGACGTGGCCAAGGTCGATGCCGACAACGTGCCTGAGACCGTGGCCCTGATTCGTAAAGTAAAGCCCGACCTCGTCTTGAATGTGGCGCTGCCTTACCAAGACCTAACGCTTATGGATGCCTGCCTTGAGGCTGGCGTGAACTACCTAGACACCGCCAACTACGAGCCCAAAGACGTCGCCAAGTTTGAGTATAAGTGGCAGTGGGCTTACAAGGACAAGTTTGAGAAGGCTGGCCTCATGGCCCTCCTCGGCTCGGGCTTCGACCCCGGTGTGACCAACGTCTTTTGCGCCTATGCGCAGAAGCATCTGTTTGACGAGATCCACACGGTGGACATTGTCGACTGCAATGCCGGTAGCCACGGTAAGGCCTTCGCCACCAACTTCAACCCCGAGATTAACCTGCGCGAAGTGACCCAGGACGGCAAGTACTGGGAGAACGGTAAGTGGGTCGATGTGAAGTCGATGTCGATGGCGGAGACCTTCGATTTCCCAGGCGTCGGCCCGCGTAAAGCATATTTGATTTACCACGAAGAGCTCGAGTCGCTCGTCTTGCACATTAAGGGACTCAAAAAGATTCGCTTCTGGATGACCTTTGGCGACGAGTACCTGACGCATATGCGCGTGCTGCAAAACGTCGGCATGACTCGTATCGATCCCGTCATGTACAAAGGCACCCCAGTCGTGCCGATGGAATTCCTCAAGTGCCTCCTGCCAGATCCAGCTAGCTTGGCCGAGGGATACACGGGCAAGACTTCGATCGGCTGTATCATCGAGGGCATCAAGGACGGTAAACCGCGCAAGGTTTTCCTCTACAACATCTGTGACCATGCAGAGTGCTACAAAGAAGTGCACGCTCAGGCCGTCAGCTACACTACCGGTGTCCCGGCGATGATCGGTGCGATGATGATGATGACTGGCGCCTGGAAGAAGGCTGGCGTCATGCATATGGAACAAATGAATCCTGATCCGTTCCTAGAAAAACTGGGTCAGCACGGCCTGCCATGGCATGTAAAGGATCTTTGAGATGAGCGACGTCAGCACGACCTCTGGAGTCAAGACGGGGATGTACGCAGTCGACGCGGCTAAGGTGCCGGATAGCCCAAGTTGGGTGATCGACCTGGCGGCGCTCGAGGATAATCTCCGCACTCTGGCGAGCGTCCAGGAGCGTGCTGGCTGCAAGATCTTGATTGCGCTTAAAGGCTTTGCGACGTGGAGCACATTCCCACTGGTGCGTCGTTACTTGAGCGGTGCGACGGCCAGTGCGCCGCATGAGGCCAGGCTAGCACATGAAAAGCTCGGTGGTGAGGTGCATGCCTACGCCCCAGCGTATAGCGATAGCGATATCGAAGAGTTGCTACCCATTTGTGACCACCTAGTGTTTAACTCGCTCGCCCAGTGGCAGCGCTTTAAACCACGGATCGAGGCGCACAACGTTGCTAACCCGACGCGTCGCATCTCGTGTGGCCTCAGGATCAATCCTGAGCACCGGGAAGTGGCTGTGGCTCTATACGATCCGTGTGCTCCAGGGTCCCGGCTTGGCGTCACCCGTGAGGCCTTGAATCCTGAACTACTTGATGGCCTCGAGGGTCTGCACTTTCACACCCTCTGCGAACTAGACTCGGACGCACTTGAGCGCACGCTCAAAGTCGTCGAGGAGAAGTTTGGCGCGTTTTTACCGAAACTCAAGTGGCTAAATTTTGGTGGCGGCCATCATATCACGCGTCCGGGCTATGATATCGACCGTTTGGTGCGATTGGTCCGTGATGTGCGCGAGCGCTACAATCTTGATGTTTACTTGGAACCTGGTGAGGCGGTGGCAATTCGCACCGGCGTCCTCGTTGCTACCGTGCTCGATATCGTTGATAACGGTGGCCCGATTGCCATTCTCGACACGAGTGCCACGGCCCATATGCCTGATGTCCTCGAGATGCCCTATCGTCCCGAGGTAGTTGGTGCCGGCAAGCCCGGGGAGAAGGCCTTTGATTACCGTCTTGGCGGACTTACTTGTCTAGCTGGTGATATGATCGGCGCCTATTCTTTTGATAAGCCGCTGGAGATTGGCCAGCGGATAGTGCTGCTCGATATGTCGCACTACACGATGGTCAAAACCAGTAACTTTAACGGTGTGCGTCTACCGTCCATTGTTCTTCGTCACAAAGACGGTAGCTACGAGCTGGTCAAGAAGTTTGGCTACGAAAGTTATCGCGATCGCCTTAGCTAAAAGTCTTTTTAAGGGGGTCGCGTGCGGTGGCGGCTTTTCACTCGCCGCCTTCGCCGCCGCCTTCGCCTCCCTCGGCGCCATCAGGTCCTTCGGCAGCCTCGTTGTCGAAGCCTTCTTTTTTCGCCTCCGGCGATTTTTCTTTGGCCTTGAACATATAGTGGACGACGCAAATCATGGATCCTGTCAGTAGATTGCAGGCTTCGCGGTTACGCATGTTGACGCAGCTATTGAGTAGCAGCGGCGTTCCAATGACACAGGCGCGGCCTTTGTTGCGGATTTTGGTGTCATTAAGAGGGCTCTTGTCGTCGCTTGGTTTCTTGATCAATGCTGGTAGAGCGACGCGGGTCACAAATATGCCCATCTCGCGGAGACTGCCTTTAAACTCGTTTGGAGTGACGGTTTTCGGATTGACCTTCATGAAATCCCAGAAGTCTTCGACGCGGTGGAAGTCTTTTCTGATCTTGAAAAAATGACCGCGGTATTTTTTGAGGGTATCGTTGATACGGGTGATTTTAGTGCCACCTGCATTGACGGTTTCATTGCCGGAGACTTTGCGTAGAAATTCGTACAGCTGGTCGAGTTTCATATCGACGAACTCGCTGATCATTTCTTTTGCTTGTAGCTTTGGTAGACCTTTGGTGGGGCCTTCGGCTTCGAAGTTTTGATCGACAATCTTATCGGCGACGGGATCAGGGGCGCCATCACCGCTAAAGCTGCTGCTTCCGGAGCCGCTACCTGAGCCACAGGCCGTGAGGCCAATGGTCACTAGACAAACTACAACGGTGGCGTGGAGCCTCCACTTGGGCGTGCTTCCTCTATGGTATGATGGACACATTGTTCATCTCCCCGGGCTGACACCCGGCCACCTCTAAAAAGAACATGTTTACATAGAACTCGCGTCCTTATCGGCAAAACCGCCAAGTAACTTTAGATAACCCTACAAAACGATGGAATTATAGGTGTTTTTAACTGGTTAAACACCCCGAAATTTTCTCTTAAAGTTTTACTTCGAGATGCCGATAGAAGGTGGTCTAAATTCTCGCCTTGGGGGCCATGTTCATGAGCGGCAATAAAAACAAACACTTCAACCTCCGCAAACAGCACAACTCCGACTTAATTCGGCGGATGCGCAACGGTGAGCCGCTCAATACCATCGACAGTAAGAGCAGCTGGTACCCACCGAGACCAGTGATCAAGAAAGATGAGAGCGAAATGGCGCGCGTTTACGGGACGTCGGTCACCGAGAAGGCCCAAGAGCTAACTCTCAGCGCCGTTCAAGATGGCGACGTGGCTGCGATTACACGGTTCCGCGCCAGTTAAAAAAGTGCTCAGTAAGTTTCCATCGCGACAGAACCGAGGTTCTTTTTCCCACGGTTGAGAATCTTTTTATCCAGTGATTTATTACTATACAGGCTGAAATTATTGCTCTGTTGGCTGGAGCGTGCCCTAGAGCGTTTAGCATGAGTGCTACGCTGAGGGGTTGCGCAGGCTACGAGTAAAAGGATTGCAGCGATACCTAGGGCTTTGCGCCGGATTCCGTGCGTGAACATAGTCTCTTCTCCCTCTATGGCCAGCAATCAGGGATGTGGGCCGTTCCCGGGCCGCACTGACGGCCCATGGGGGGTTTCGGCTAGCTGGTCACGAACTTTAGGGAAATCAGCAAACTACGCAAAATAGTTACAAAATAATATTTACTTGGCGACAATCCGGTCCCGGCCATCGAGGTACGGTCTGAGAGCTTGCGGGATATAAACACTGCCGTCGGCGCGTTGGTGGTTCTCGAGGAGTGGGATCAACACGCGCGGCGAAGCAATCGCCGTATTGTTTAGCGTATGGCAGATGCGATTTTGCCCACTCTTGTCTTTGTAGCGCAGCTGAAGCCGTCGCGCTTGGAATTCATGGAAGGTCGAGCAGCTGTGGGTTTCGCTATAGGCCGTACGCGATGGCATCCAGGTCTCGATATCGTGTTTACGGACCTGACCTTGGCCCAAATCTCCGGTGCATACATAAACGACGCGGTACGGCAGCTCAAGTGCCTGTAATACCGCCTCAGCGTTGCCGAGAAGCTCGTCATGAAATTTGGCTGATGTGGCCTCGTCAGCTGGACCAATGATCACTTGCTCGATCTTTTGAAACTGGTGCACACGGTAGAGTCCGTGGGTATCTTTACCGTAGGTGCCAGCCTCACGCCTGAAACAGTTGCTCCAGGCCATGACTTTAACGGGCAATGACGCTTCCGGCAGGATCTCGTTGGCATGATAACTGGTAAGCGAAACCTCGGCCGTTCCCACGAGCGCCATGTTGTCGCGCTCACACAGATAGGCCTGCTCGCGCCCGGTTGGGAAGTAGCCGGTACCAGTCATCGCCTCTTCACTCACAAGCACGGGGATCGACAGCGGGGTAAACCCGCGCTTGATCAGCAAGTCAAAAGTAAACCGCAGTACGGCTTGTTCTAAGCGTGCACCGTCGCCGCTTAAGACGTAAGAACGACTGCCCGCTAGCTTGACACCGCGCGCGACGTCGATAATACCGAGGCTTTCGCCGAGCTCCATGTGACCCTTGGGCTTGAAATCAAACTGTGGCGGCGTGCCCCAGCGTTTGACTTCGACATTTTCTGTATCGTCCCGACCAACAGGTACATCCGCACGCGCCGGCTGCGGCACGAGTAGCATCAGCTGATCAAATTCTGCGCGCTTGGTTTTGAGCTCGGTGTCTAGGGCCTCGCACTGCGTCTTGATCGCACCCACTCTGAGCTTTAGCGCCTCGCGCTCGGACGGCTGGCTCTGGCCGATGGTTTTTGAAAGCGTGTTGCGCTCTGCCTGCAGGGTCTCCCACTGCACCTGCAGCGGCCGGATAGCGCTATCGAGTTCTAGTAAGCGATCGAGATCGAATTTGATGCGCTTATCAATGGCGCCGCGACGCACTGCTTCAGTCTGCTCACGAATGTACTTGATGTCCAGCATGGTGCCCAGGATCCCTATCTAGCTTTGGTGGTGGCTACTGCAATTCCCTATGGGTCAGCGTAACGCGAATCTGATACTCTAGCAAAGACCAGCAAACTCAAAGTAGCAACTGATCACGTGGTGAGGTCCGGCGGATAATGTTGACGATTAAAAACATCAGTGCGCTTCTCGCAGCAGCAATGGTCTCGTCCCCTCTACTAGCCGTAGGCTCAGGATCTGCATCAAAACTACAGACCAATGACAGCTGGTTTACACCGCCCATCGATCCCGACTATCCCCGCAGTGATCTACTCGTCCCCGCTGTGAGCTTTATCCTGCCGGGATTTGGCCAGTTTATCAACGGTGAATACCTGAGCGGTAGTGTCTACGCGGGGCTCGCCCTGGGTTCTGTGGTGTACTCGAATGCCACAGCTCGGGCCAATGATCTCGCGCGGGCTAAACTCTTTGCGGAGCGCCGGGCGGAAACTTATGGCCTCAAGCTTGAAGAAGTCCGAGACCAAAAGGACGTCGCCGCGCGCAAAGTCATGCTGGCGGGGCTAGTCTATCAGGGTTCAGGTGGCTTCAGTGCTTACCAGGCGTTCCGCCTCTCGGCCACGACGCGTCAGGCTACGGGCCAGTATCAGTTCCTCGGGCGGGACGAGACGCCGATGGATATCCTAAAATCCACGGTGGATTTTAAGTACCTAAAACGAAGCAGTACTTGGATACCGCTCGCCATCGGCGGCGCCTTGGCCGGTCTCAAACTGTCGCTACCGCCGGGTGACACGAGCGAGCGCTCGCCATTCACCACGGCAGATGCCTTTTTCACGACGAGCTTTTCAGGTAACGCCGGTACTCACGAGGAGGCGATGTTCCGCGGGTGGGTGATGCCGGTTCTGCGCGAGTACACTGGTAGCGACGGCTGGTCCAATGTTGGTCAAGGCGTGATTTTTGCTCTGGCCCACCTTTCGACCGTATCAGTGCCGTTGCCGCAGTTCCTCCTGGGACTCCACCTCGGCAACGTGACACAGCGCAATGGTTGGGAAATGGGCGAGGCGGTCTTCATCCACACATGGTGGGACATCATCGCCTTCTGGACGCAGTTTCAATACAACTCCAAATATGCAAAAAGCCCTGTTGCGAGTGCGGCACCGGCAGTGCTATGGTTGCCGCCGCTCGAGTGGGTCTTCTAGCCTCTGGCTACCTGCGCGAGATATCTCGAGAAATCTAAGGTAACTTTAGCGCAGCTGCTACCGTGAATACGACGCAACCAACCAACAACAATAAGTTTAGCGACGAGGCCTCCCTGAGGGCGCCTGCCGTATGGGAGCAGCTTGGACTCGGGGCTAGGCCTGTGTTCCTAGCGCCCCTTGCCGGCGTGTCGGATGCGCCCTTTCGCCGCATCGCGAGTGCGCAGGGGGCGACGCTGACTTATGTGGAGATGCTGTCGGCGACAGCGCTCCTTTACGAGAGCCGCCGCACGCTGGAGATGATGCGACGTCATCCCGAGGAGCGGCGCCTTGGCGTCCAAATCACCGGCAAGACGGCCGATGAAGTGGCGCGTGCAGTAGAGGTGCTGGACAAGCATCCTTTTGAGACCATCGACATCAATATGGGGTGCCCCGTTAGCAAGGTGGTCAAGAGTGGCTGTGGAAGCGCCATTCTCAGAGACCCTGAGCGTGTTTATGAGACCGTGCGGTTAGCGGTTCAAGCAACGGGCAAACCTCTTTCCGTTAAGATTCGGCTCGGCTGGGACCGCAGCAGTTACACCTACCGTGAAGTGGCCGATGCTGCCGCACGAGGCGGTGCCGCTTGGCTTACAGTGCACGGGCGGCTGCGCTGCGACGACTATGCCGTGCCGGTTGATCTCGAGCGCATAGCGGAGATCAAAAAGCAGCTCTCGATCCCAGTAGTGGGCAACGGCAATATCTTTTCGCGAGCCGACGCCATCTGGATGCAGGAGCACACCGGCGTCGATGCCGTCATGGTCAGTCGCGGGGCACTAGGTAACCCCTGGTTATTCCGTGACTTAACGGAGGGCGAGAGACCGGTGACTCTGGCTGAGTGGCAGGATGCCGTGCAGGCACACCTGAGCTGGCAGCTCGCCGCGTACGGCGAAAAAGGCTTTGCCGCTGTGTGTATGCGCAAGCACCTACTCTGGTACGTCAAGGGTTGGCCTGGAGCCAAGCGCCTGCGTGAAGAGTTGTCGCACGTCGATACTTTAGCTGAAGCTGGCCGACTGATTGGGCTTTTTGCCGCATCACTGGCCGGGGAAGGCTACAGTGAACGGTTGCCGCTCACCCAAGAGAGCGACAGCGCGCAGCGCTTCCTTTGGGACCCCAAATACGACATGGACCGACAGCTCGATCGCGGTGTCGGCGATGATCAATTAACGCCAGTTTGACGTTAAGATAAACAAATTAGGTTTGTTGCTATGTCATAAAGACGTACTTCAATGAAATGAAGATAATTTCATTGACTGTACTCTCAGTATTTTATAATAAAGCATCGGTTTTTACCAAAATCTTCGACATTGTTAGCGAGTCGTTTCCCCCCCAGTTAACTCATGATATCAAGAGGGTATGCAGATGAGTGTTCGTACGGCTTACAACTCGGGGCTTTTGCCGGTGGTCCAGAGTTTGGCTTTGCTGCTGAGTGCGGGTAATGCCTACGCTGTGGAAGAGGCGCTAAGTCCTGAAGAGGAGCACAGGGAAGAGCTTAAGCTGGAAAAGCCCGCCGCACCATTGGCGCCGGCTGCGGCCTCGTTCTACGGCAACTTGGAGTTGCGTCATCGGGCGCAGCGTGAACTCCTGCAGGACCACGGCCCTGGTCGCCTCAAGTTCGGCCGGCGTATTCTCGACAGCGATCAAGTTGTAAATGACAAGCCAGCTATGCTCGTCAGGCCGACGGTGGGTGTGCAGCTCTTTGACAAGAGTCTAGACACTTCGTTTACTTATCAGTTTCAAAACAGTATCGGTGACAACCGCATCCTCAAAACTGACATCTTTAACAACACTCAGTGGAGTGCTCTTAGCGGTAAATTTAACGACAAGAGTCCATGGACTTTTGGGCCATCGGCGTTCACGAGTTTCATGACCGGGAGCGTCAGTGGTGCCAACTTCTCCTACACGGACCTCGGCTTTTACGGCGAGGCCAACTACCAGACGGCAATTCCTGGTGGTGACGGTGCGGTCAGAGTCTACGGCAACCCGGTGGGTGAATTTTACAGCCAAGAGTATTCAAAACAAAATCGTCAAAAAGCGTCTCTGGTAGAGGCCGACATTGGCACCCGCACTAAGAGCGAGCTGGCCCTCGCTGATTTGACCACAGATGCCGCTGGCAATGTCACCGTGCAACCGACGCATCCCGTGGTTATTGCCTACTACGGTCTGGCCTTGAGTTACATGCCCAGTCTCGTTAAAGGTCTGACGGTTCAGGGCGGCTGGGACGTGGTGCAAATTTGGAAACCGCAGTACTCGGTGCGGGACATGGACGGCTCGCTTACCACTGAGCTCGACCACTACTCTAATAAGGCACTGACCTTTAACCGCCTGCAGCTTAGCTACAGGGTCAACGACCGCGTGAGTATTGTGAACCAAACGCGTCATTACGTCGGTGGGTTCTACCAGTACGGTATCAACACGAATCATCCCGACGAGGCCGATCAGGTCGGTAAGGTGTCGTGGGAGAATAGGCTGAGCCTGATGGTTACCTTATTCTAAATTCTAAATTCTAAATTCTAAATTCTAAATTCTAAATTTACGGCTAGGGGCCTGCGAATCTGCGTAAAGTAGATGCAGGCCCTTATTTCAGCAGCCTCAGGATAGAGCGCACGGACCGCCGTGCCGTATGTCCGCACCTGCTCCAGGTAGCCGCGCTCGGAGCAAAATGCTTCGAGAACTGTATCGGTGAGGCTAGCGCTGTCGCCAGGGGTCGCAAACCTAGTTGTTTTGTAGTCGACAACCAGGAACCTACCAGGTGTGGTCTCAGCTAAAAGGTCGAGCGATCCTGTGACTAGTTCTGCGCCACGCTTGTAGACGACTGGGAGCTCAGTCGCTAACCTCACGGTACTTGACCGCAATGCCGTAATCCAAGGGTCTTCTGTAATGGCTGCGACCTCGCTCAGAATCGCATCACGCCATTTGGCCCAAGTTTTTACATGGCCGAGTAGCGTTTGCCAGGCTGCCATGCTGTCGAACTGACTTCCGTTCATGTAAGCCTCGAGTGCGCGGTGCGTAAGCGTCCCGACGAGGGCCGCCATCTTAGGCTCCATCTGGGCCTCAAGACGCAGCGGTAGGCGCGTGGTGGCAGATGCACCGCGATCCGCCTCGTGGCGTGACGGGGCGACGATCGTCACTTCGCGCGGTACATCGGTACGCGCGACTAGCTGATCCAAGGTGGACGTCAGTCTGTCGGAGTTGCTGCGCCTCACGTCTGGGCCAGCAAGAGTCAAGGCAGCGGCGACACTGCTCCAGTGTGAGGTTTCCTGATAGCTGAGTAATTCAGCAGCAGCAGCGGCAGCAGCGCCTGATGCTGCGCTCGTCTGATTTGCCTGCCGCCAACGGTAGGGCCTGGTTGTCCTACTGTCGGGCCCGTGATGGATCGCCTCAGCCAAGCGTGGATAGACCACGGTGCTTGCTAGTCCCTTGATGCGTGCGGGTGCGTGACCACTGATCAGAAGATACTGCCTGGCGCGCGTCAACGCTACGTAGAGTAAACGCTCGCACTCAGCACCGACGCTCGTCTCTGTTGCCTCGAGCACTTGCCTAAACTGGGCATCAGCCTGTGGCTGTTCGGTGCTCGTCCCGACATAATAGAGACCTGGACTCTGCTCATCATCGACTCCTTGAGCCCAGTAGCTATCGCGTTGCCCCCATGGACGCCCAGTGTCCATGACGGCGACCAGCGGGAACTCAAGTCCCTTGGCCTTGTGAATCGTCATGAGCGTCACGCCGCAGCGACGTCCCGCTGCGTTGCCAAAGTCGTCGCTTTGAGCCATGTCCTCTAGCCTCTCGACTAAAGGTACTAGGTTTACCAAATCTTGGTCTTCGAGCATCATGACGAGCTCGACGAGCCGCACGAGATTGCGCCGCGCCAGATCAGCATCTTCATCTTGGTACAGGGACGGGTGACTGTAAGCGGCAAAGGCACCTAGCTGACGTAGCGCCTCCAAGAGTAGCTCATGTGGTAACATGCGACCCGCGAGACGCCGGAGTTTTTTCAGCGTCGTAGCGACGGCAAATCCCTGGGCCTCGAGCTGTGCGGTGATGCGGTCACCGGCAAGCTCTTGGCCTTTAAACTGAGCAATCAGTGGTAGCATCGCTGCGTCACTTACACCGCCGATGGGACTTCGTAGCACGGTAGCTAGGGCAACGAGATCTGTAGGGAGCGCCAGGAATCTCAGTAACGCCGCAAGGTCACGGACCTCGGTACGCGCGAAAAACCCACGTTCTTCCTCCCTCTGGCACGCCACCGAGCGGCGCCGCAGCGCCGCCTCGACAATGGCAGCATGAGTTGACGAGCGATAGAGGATGCAGCAGTCACTGGCTACTAGCGGGCGGTAGCCACCACTGGCTTTGTCAAATACGGGATACTCGTGGCCAGTGGCCAAAATTTCTGCCAATGTCGCCGCCAGCATGTCCGCCTCGACCATGGCAGGTTCCAAGTCACTATCCTTGGCGACCGTTACGAGTGGTAGCACTAAGACGCATCCGTCGTCCGGCACCCAGAGCTTGTCATCGACCGCGGCAGTGTGATGCGGTGGAAAGCTTTCATCCTGCCGAAATACAGCATTGACATAGTCGAGCACCACCTGGGCCGTGCGGAAGCTAGCCGTCAGCGGGGCGTCCCTCAGGCTCGCAGAAAGCTTGGTCCGCGCATCGTCCATCACAGCTGGATCGGCCTCGCGGAATCCATAAATCGACTGCTTACTGTCGCCAACGATGAAGACCGAGGGCGCGAGACCGTTCGTGCTGTCGATTCCCTCGCCGGCGAGCATAGGGGTGATGAGCTCGTCAAATACAGCCCACTGCAGGCGGCTGGTATCCTGAAATTCGTCGAGCAGCACGTGCTGAATGGTGTGCGCCAGAAGAAAGCGTGCACCGGCGCTGGCAGCCCCATGCAAAAGCTCAAAGCCACCTTTGACTAAATCGCGAAACTCCAAGGCCCCCGACTGGTGCTTCAAGTTTTCACGCAGCGCCCTATAGATGCGGTAAAGCTGATAGTGACTGGTACCTATCCGCGTCAGGTGGATGAGTTGGCGCTCGTCGACGTGCTGCCTTACCGCAGTTTCCACCACGCTGATGGGCTGCAGCAGGGCGTCACGTTTCGCGCCCTTAATGTAGCGCGCACTGATTTTAAGATCCGCCTTGGTCAGTAACTCGGTTGCCAGCAAGGCACCAAAATCAGCTGCAGCCAGAGCCTCCAGCACCGCCTGGCGCCGTACCTCGTTGCTTATGCTCAAGGCAACAGCCCGCATAGCATCGGTAATGGTAGCCATCAGCTGAGCCTCGGAAGGATCAGCAACCGTGTCAATCCAGGGTATGAAAGCGCCGCCCCGCGCCGCCGCAAGGCGCTCGCTGTACCATACGTAGGTATCTTGGCGGTCCAGCGCTCCGAGATAACGCTGAAGGGCCAAAACCCCGCCGTCAGGCACTGAGCTGAGTAAGTCGTCAGCCCATGGCTCGCCTTTGGTCAGAGCGCGCATGAGCAGCTCGCCGGTGGCGCGCCAGGCCTGGGCGTCTAGTTTCTGCGAGCTGTCCGGATCAAGTAGCGTGGTGGGCCCGCCGCTGCGCTCATCAGGGCTAGCATCAGGACGCGCCTCAAAGGGGAACTTACTCACCCACTCGAGAAAGAGACTGTCGATCGTAGAAATCCGTAGCAACTGCGACGACGCCAAAAGGCGCGGAGCGAGCTCCGCTGCCGGGATGGGCGGCGGTCGCCGCTTCCCCCCACTGCTGGCGTCGTAAAACTGCCGCATCCTTTCGTCAAACGAGCGCTGCTTTTCTGGTTTAGCCAGTAGGTCTGCCGCTTCAGCCAATATGCGAGCACGCATCTCGCCCGCCGCTTTTTTGGTAAAGGTCACCGTCAGCACGGAGGCTGGACTGGCACCAGCACTGACCAAGTGCAGGAATCGCTGACTTAGCTGAAAAGTCTTGCCGCTGCCAGCGGACGCGGCAACGAGAAAACTAGCGTACGGGTTCTGAGGATTTGCGGCAGTCATGTGCATGGTGTCTCAGTCGCCCTCAGTGGCATCTGGTTGTGGATTAATTAAATCGCCACGCGTCAACGTCAGGGCCGGGTCGTCACGGCGGCAGACGCCGCTAAGCTCACAGTAGCCGCAGCGCCTAGCATCCGGGCTAAAGTTTCCGTTGGCCAGAACCTCTTGATGGCGCAGCGTCCACTGCTCCTCGAGATTCTGCACTGCTGCACCCAGATCCTCGGGCGTGCGGCTGGTGATTAAGCCAGAGGCTTTTGCTGCGGGGATTGCGCGATGTCCAGCGAGCCCTTCAGTCCAAGCACCATTGAGGATACTCCAATACCCGGTCACTGCTTGCGTCAGCGGGAGCTCGCCGTGTGCCGTGGCTAAGGCCCAGGCATAGAGCAAGAGCTGTGGGGACTCAGCGCGCGTCATGGCACCGCGGTCCGGCGCCCCCCTACGTTTATAGTCAGTGATAAGATGCCAGTCTCCCCACCGGATCACACTATCGATCACGCCTCTAAGCTCGACGGCTATACCGCCAACCTCGACGGTGATGGGAGAGCCATCGGCATCTTGGAGGCTCGATTCCTCTAGGCTTTGAAGCGGGATATCTACGAAGAGTCGCTGCACATGACACGCGAATGCGGGCCAGGCATGACGCGAGAGATGAAGGGCAAGAGGACTCTCGTGCTGTTCGGCAGGCATGAGCTTGGTTGTGAGGAAGGACAGACGCCCCAAGAACATCTGCAAGGTTTCATCGCTGGCGACAGATGCCGTCTTCAAGATCTCGCGCAGCGGCGGCAAGACAGTCTCATCGGCGCAGCGGCCACTGAAGAAACCCTCAAGCACTTTATGTAGCCAGTCGCCCTCGTGCCTATGCTCACGTCGCTCAGGCAGCTCTGCCCGGCGTATGCCGAGTTTATAGGCTAAGAACCGATACGGACAGGCTAGCAGATATTCTAGCGATGTCGCCGATTGCTTCGTGATTAGCTGCGCTGCCAGGGCCTTGGACGTCGCACCACGCAGGCCTGTCCGCGCCGTGTGATGAGTGTCACGCTGAGCGAGGGTGTCTGAGGTTGCTGGGGCGATGCGGCCGAGGTCGGCGTGTCCTTCTATTTCAGTCGCCTCGCCTAGAGCCACTGCCGTCTCGATAAACCGTGACCGTACTACCGTGTCGCTCCCGCGACTTTCAGGATACATCAGGACCATGGCAGGAAGCCTGGAACGTAACAGGTGAAAGGTGGTGTCTTCTATCGCCTCGAGGAGGTGCCACCCAGGCAAACCTATTTTTGTTTTTAGGTAGTGGTCAACGAGGTGATCGCGCGGCAGTGCCCGCGGGAAGTCACCTTCGCTGCAGCCCAGTACGATCACCAAATCAAAGGGAACGTAGCGCGCCTCAGCTACACTCAGGACCTGGAGACCAGAAAGCGGATCGCCAACGCTACGCACATCGAGGGCCAAGAGGCGATCACGTATGAGGCCCAAGAACTCGCGTTGGCTAAACCTGGTCGGCAAACCTGCGGCAGCCGTGGCCATCTGGGAGAGAAAATCTTCAATCGCCGTCACTGCCGAGATCGTTAGGCTCACATCTCCGTCGGCAGCTAAAGTGCTGTGATCACTTGCGGCCATGACGTCGCGTAGCACCCAGCTAAGCTGCTCGGTCCACTGGCTGATGACTTGATTCGGTGCGGTAGAGCCACCAAGTAGGGGGCCAAGACGTTGGGTAAGTTCAAGAGCCACGGCACGCGAAGCGGGCGGCAGGAGCTCACGCAGGTCCGCGAGCGTCGGAGGCTTTTCCACCGAGGTCAGCGCCGTTGTGAGCTCTAAGGCCAAACTGCCGTCACCCGCCGCAGCCCAGGCCAGGGTCAAAGGATGCGCCAGCAGCGCCAAGAGTTGCGCTGAGTTTGGGCGGCCATCCAGCACGTCAAAGAGCGCAATCAGCCAGGTACCAATCTCCGTCTGCGCGAGCGGCGTGCCCAGAGCCAGGTTAGGTTTGAGCTTGGAGTCTTTGAGTAGCGCCCGGAGCGGCTTGCCGTAGATAGCATCGTTGGTAACGAGAAGCGCAATCGAAGAGGGCGCGAGACCCTGGCCAGTGGCCGCTTCTGCCAGCTGCAGGGCCTCGGCCACCTCGCTCATGAGCGAGTCGCACTTTACGACCTGTAGCCATCTGGCGGTGGTTGCCTGGTCTGTCGCCGGGACCACGCTGGAACGTGGAAGCGAGGCTGGGTCGTCCGCCTCGAGCATCTTGATGAGCAGCTCAATCGGATTATGAGTGCCGCTAAGTTGTGGCGGCGCACTCATCCAGAAGTGCACATCCGCGCGTCTCGCCAGCGTGCTGAGAAGCGGCGCGTGCATACTCTGGGCACTGGTGACTCCGACGATGTAGAGGCGTTGCCACGGTGGGGCGTGTTCTGACCATGTGGCGGCTAAGGCCTGACTCTGGGCAGCCAGATGACGCTCCTCCGGCATGGCACCTAGCCAAGTGGCAGTGGCGTTATAAAACTTATCGGCCAAGGCCCTAAGCTCAGCAAAGCGTTCGCCCAAAGTGTCGATGCCACCTTCAGAGAGAAAGCTGCTCCGCTTCACTTCGCCAGCCAGGTAGTCAATCTGCTCCAGTGGCAATTGCCAGTCGGTGAGCTCGGCCAGGAACTGCTTGATCTCGTGCTCATGGCCGGGAAGCAGGTGCTTGTAGCTAGCCTCCTTGAGGAGAGCAGCTAGCAGCAGCTCTTGGCCCAAATCACCGACGGCGGGAACCGTCGGTCCAATCTGCATGGCCGCGGCATGGGAGCGGACAAAGTCGTCTAGAGTGTAAGTGCGCGGCGGAATGAAAGCCGGTCGCGTCCGTGCCAGCATCGCGTGTAGCCACGGCACCAGGCGTTTGGTCGGTAGGACGACGTGAAGCGAGCCAAGATCGTTACCCGGCAGTCTGGCCAGCTCGTTGGCAAGTTCCGTGATCAGGCATGTCGCGGCCGGCCATAGCGTGAGGCCGGCGGCAGTTTGGTCCGGACTGGTAGTCATGAATGATCGTCCTGTCGTCCTGTCGTTCTCCAGTTGTTCCGCGATGGTCCACAACTAGCCTTCGACCCTACAACTGAGGTACAAAATAAGAAAGCCATCATTGCAAAATCGAACGGCTAGCGACGCCTACTCAGTGAAGTCCGCTGTGGAGTATCAATGCTGAATGGTCAGGGCGTGATTCGCCATCTTTTGGGACTTTATGCTAGCCAGGACGCGGTCATCGGACCGCTGCTGCGCGCGCTCCCGCTCAATGCCACTACGAGGCAGGTCCTAAGCCTTAGTCGGGCCGAGCAGACTGGATATCTGGAGGCTTTGTGGAAGCACAACCAGGGCGGTAACAGCGCGCCTGCTAACGTCGCTGGGTCAGATTCTGTCTACGAGCCCCGGCAACTGGCAGGTCTCTTTCGCCGCTTCAATCAGCTTCCCTGCACCGTGAGCACGCGCGTCAAGCGGGCAGCACTCCTCTCTGGGTTAGACCCACAAACGGCATCCGTACTGCTACTCGGTGATGACGACCTTCTCAGTGTCGAACTCTGCCGCCTTGGCTATCAGCACGTGACCGTGGCGGACTGTGATCAAGATTTGTTGGCAACGATCCGGCGTGAGACGGCCAAAGCACCGGCGCCGCCGCGGATCATCGCTGCCGACTTTCGCGAACTCCCAGATCTTGGGATCAAGGCTGATTTGGTGGTGCTTGATCCTCCTTACACCTTGGACGGAGCCAACAGTTTCCTGCGGCTTGCCGTTAAACTGGCGCGCCCCGAGTCCACCATTGTGCTCATGGTTAACAAGGAGATCATGGGGCCAGCCTATGCTGGGCTCACTGCTCAGGCAAAAACCTTAGGCCTTAGTCTCAAAGCGCATCACGAGGGGTTTAACGCTTATCCCATAGGCAGTATGTCGCGGCTCATTATGCGCCTCGCTTGGTGGCACTACATGGGCGTGCCGCTCGGTGCAACGAGCAAGCGCGAAATTTATTTCTATTCGGACTGTTTTTTATTCACTGTCTCCTAAACATCATGTGGAGCCCCGCCCCTGAAATGATAACCAAACAAAAAATGTTGTTGGCTAGTGTTGTCTCTTTGAGTTTTTTCATCGCGACAGCGGGGTGCAAATCTACGGGCAGCCGCAATGGCTTGAAAGTGGTTGGTGGCACTAAGGATGAGAGCAGTTTTCCCGCTACCGTCGCCCTGGCCGCGGTCAATGCTAACGATGATCTATTGATATACTGCACAGGTACCTTTGTCAGAGACGACCTGCTCGTAACGGCAGCGCATTGCACGGCGGCACCGGGGACCGCGAAGTTTGTACTATTCGGCAAAGCGCCGCATTGGCAGGGGCAGGGACAGCGGCCATCGACTAGCCTCTATACGGTGCATCCTGATTTTTCTATCGAAGAACCCTCGCCGCGTCCGACCGATGTGGCATTTCTCCATCTCCCGCGTGGCACCGCAACAGCGGACATGATAGCGAACATAGCTGTTGAGGAAGACTGGTCGGACCTGCCCGTGACGATGGTTGGATACGGTGGATCTGAGCCGAGCTGGAAGTGGGATCTACTCGGTGTCAGACGTATTGGTAAAAATCAGGTCGCTGGATTTTGGTACGGTGGCCCTTACCGGATGATCAAGGTGACGACGGAACAGCCAGTCAACCCGAGTGACAATGCTGCCATCAACGAAGGCGATTCGGGCGGGCCGCTTTACAACAACCGGGGCGAACTGGTGGGCACTGGCCAGAGCGGCCGCTTCCTTGAGGATAAAGGCCACTGGGATACGCGTTTCATTGACCTTCAGGTGCCAAGTATTGCGCGCTATGTGAAGGCTGAATTTGCAGGTCAAAATCAAGTCCTGGACATTAGGCAGGCAAAGTCGCAAGCGGCTCTCGTGGACTCAAGTGGTGCGGTTGGCCGCTGCATCGACAATAGCGGCTTCGGCTACGGCCCCATGGTGGCCTGCGGTACGCGCAAGTGTGCAAAAAAGGCGGCCGATCTAAAAGAATCGTGCCTTGTCTGGCCCACACTCGAGGGTCGCGACTTCTGCAGCAAAAATGTGGGCCGTGGCTTCGGCCCCATTTTCACCTGTAGCGGTCAACGGTGTGCCAAGAGCGACCGCGAGGAAAAGCGGGAGTGTGTGTTGCTCGACTTTGTAACCTGATTAAACTGGTCCACTTAATTGTTGGTGAAAATCAGGCAGCTCTAGCCCATGCGAAACGGTCTTTTCGTTCTTGTTACTAACTGGTTGTGCCACCACGCATAAATGTTGAGAAGGCAGTTGAGCCGGTCGATCTTCTTCGTGGTGCACCAGGTTCTGCGCGCTAGAC